>CAMAXB010000331.1 GCA_945862035.1 Opitutus sp. GAS368 | reverse complement strand
AGACCGGTGACGGTGGACAGCACGTTCGCGCCGGAGCGGTTCTGCATGCGGAACTCCCAGGCGACCTTGCCCGTGGTGGCCTCAATCGCCTTGAGCATGCCGTAGGGCTCCTCGCCCATGACGTTGCGACCGCCGCCATTTTCGAAGTGTTCGCCGACCTCGTAGGGCCGAACCTGCTTGTAGAAATACTGGCCGTAATCTTCCACGGCGGTGACGTAAATATAGCCGGTCAGCGGATTGTACGCCGGTGCCGCCCAATTGGAGGAGCCGCCCAGGCCAGGATAAACGAGGACGCCTTCGGCGGTCGGTTCCTTGCCCGGCAGCTTGATCGGCCGGCCGCTTTCATCGAGGCCCTTGGCCCAGGTCTGCTTCGCGTAGGCCTGCCCGTTGACGAATTTACCGTTGGTGCGATCGATCGCGAAATAGAAGCCGTTGCGATTGGTGAACGAGAGCAGCTTGCGCGGCCGGCCATCGATGTTGGCGTCGAACAGAACCGGCACCTGACAGGAGTCCCAGTCGTTCAGGTCATGCGGCGTGAATTGGAAATGCCACTTCAACTTGCCGGTATCGGCGTCGATCGCGACGACCGCGTTGGCGTAGAGATTGTCGCCCGGACGATCGTCGCCGTTGTAGGACGGACCGGGATTGCCCGTGCCCCAGTAGACGGTGTTGAGGGCCGGATCGAAGGTGCCGGTCACCCAGGTGGCCGCGCTGCCGGTTTTCCAGCTGTCGCCCGGACCCCACGTCTCGTTGCCGGGTTCGCCCTTGGCGGGGATGGTGTAGAAACGCCAGGCTCGCTCGCCGGTCTTGGCATCGTACGCATCAATGAAGCCGCGAATGCCGAATTCGCCGCCGGCCACGCCGACGACGATCTTGTCCTTCAGCGCCAGCGGGGCGCCGGTCATCGAATAGCCGAGCCGGTAGTCGATCACGACTTTGTCCCAGCGTTCCAGACCCGTGTTCGCGTCGATGCAGACGAGATGGGAATCGAAAGTATTGAGATACACGGCGTCACCCAGGACGGTGATGCCGCGATTATTGGTGCCGCAGCAGATCCGGATGTCGGCGGGCAGGGCGGGACGACGATAGGTCCAAATCGGCCGGCCGGTCCGCGCATCCAGGGCGGTGACGATATTGGGCCGCTCACTGATGTACATGATGCCATCGACGACAATCGGCGTGACCTCCCATTTGACCGTCTCCGCCTGTTGGTAGACCCAAAGCGGCTTCAGATTGGCCACGTTGGCCGGCGTAATTTCCGTCAGCATGCTGTGACGCTGGCCGGCGTAATTGCCGCCATAGGTCAGCCAATTGCCCGGGTCGCTGGCCGAATTCAGGAGGCGCTCGTAGCTGAGCTGCGTTCGGCTCTGTGCCAGGGCCGCGGAAGCGAGGCCCAGGAACAGGAGACCGAGCGCCGCCGGACGGAGGAGGTTAAGGCACCGTGAAGTCGAAATGACGTGACGAGGATGGATCGAGTTGGATGGCATGGGGGAGTGAACGTGGAACGGTCGCTGGGGTTTGAGCAGGGCGTTCATTGGGGAACCAGCGATCGCTGGCCGGCCTGCTCACGGGTGCGGACTCGAAAGACAAATGTTGCACGGGGCAAGCGCAACGCTCTCCCGCTCGAACAATTCTGCGCCTCCGGCCGGCGCGAGAGGGCTTCGGTTCGTCGGGACTCGATTTGTCCGGGCATCATAGCAGGGGCGCAGTCTTGCTGCGCCCTCGAGTGCATTCCGATCGGCATTGAGGTCGCAGCCAGACTGCGCCGCTACCAACCGTCCGGCGATTCATGCCTGCGTGATTGCCGTCCCGATACCTGTGGATCCCATGCAGCGCGGGTGACTTCGGCTCTCCGAAACATTTTTTGTTGCGTTGGAAATTTCAGAGATGCTTTCTAATTTTCGTCTTTGCCCTGAACGAAGACCCTGCTCTTGACCCCAAGGCCTGCCTCCTTGCCCTCCCATCGCTTCATCTTCCCTCCCAGTGTGCGCGCGTCTTCAAACTCGTGCGTCCGTGATTCTGTCAATCGCATGCGTGCGCCTGCCGGCGAGCATGCAAATGAAGTCGGCCTCCGCCGCTTTTAACCCTTTTCGGGTACACCGAAAAAACCAACCAAACATGACCCCAACCAAACACCGAACCCAAGCTCGGTCGATAATCGCGGCGGCGGCGGCCACACTCGGCCTCAGCCTCGGATTATCGAACCTCGCCGCCCAAACGGCTCCCGCCGCCAGCGGAAGCACCGGACAGGAAGCTGCCGTCAAACTCGATCCGTTTAGCGTCAGCGCGCAATCCGACGTCGGATTCGTCGCCGCCAATTCGTTGGCCGGCGGTCGTATCGCCACGGCGCTGAAGGATACGCCTGTCGCCTATTCCGTCCTCACCTCGGAATTCCTCGAGGCCTTCAACATCAACGATGCCGGCAAGGCGGCGGATTTCTCCGTCAACACGAACCAGTATCAGAACGACGGCCTGCAAGGCACCGCGGGTAACACCACGGTCGTCGTCCGCATTCGTGGCCAGACGGCCAACACGCCGACGCGGAATTTCTTCCCGTATAACATCGCGGCGGACAGCTACAATGTGGACCGCATGGACTTTGCGCGCGGCGCCAACGCCTCGCTCTTCGGCGCCGGCGGCTCCGCGGGCACGTTGAACACCGTTTCCAAGCAGGCCCTGGTCTCCAAGGAAATCCAGGAAGTCCGCGTTCAGGTGGGCAGTTGGGATCGCTACCGGATGACGGTCGACTTCAACAAGCCCATCAATGAGAAGATCGCCTTCCGCACCAATCTCCTGTGGTCCGACGGTGAAACGTGGCGCCAGCGCGAGTGGGAAAAGCGCCAGGGCGTCCATCTCGCCGGCACCTGGGAAATCTCGCCGAAGCTGTCCTTCCGCGCGGAATATGAATTCCGCACGACCGACAAGAACACCGGCACCAACCGCTCCAAGGACAACACTTCGGGTTGGGATGGAAAGTTCATGCCGTCCGGCCCGAACCCGGCCATGAC
>CAMAXB010000330.1 GCA_945862035.1 Opitutus sp. GAS368 | reverse complement strand
GCAGGACGACGCAGACCTCATCCTCGTGCTCAATCTTGGCGGGGATGTCGCGGTCGATGATTTTCTGGAAGATGGTCTTGGCCATGGGTCGGAGTTGAAGCGCAAAGACGCGAAGAGGCAAAGGTTCAAAGCCGCGCACCGGAACGGCCTCTTGAATGTAGGGCCGCCGCTCGCCGGCGGGCCAAATCGAGAATCCAAATTCGAAAATTAAGAGGCCTGCCGACGAGCCGGTTCGGCAAGCTCACGGCCAAACGCAGGGAATCCCGGGCCCTGAGCCAGTCGAACGGCGGCAGCCCTACGCTGAATAGTGAACGTTCAGCTCGGCGAAATGCGGCCGTGGACGGTGGGGACACCGTCCCTCCATGGATTGCTTTCCTAGAGGAAGAACTGACGGGCATCTGAACGACCCGCTTGCCATCGAGGGCGGGTGTCTCACCCGCCGAGCGGGTGAAGGGGTCGGGCCGTTACTTGTTAGCGCAAACGCCAGCGCCGCAGACACTGTTAACATGTAACGGCCCGACCCCTTCAATTCGTCGCCTTCAATTCGTCCGACCCCTTTAATTCGTCCCTGTGAATAGACGAACCACTTCCGTGTAGCCCGCTGCGTGAGCAGCGGGACGACTGGGAAGCGGAGCAATGAAGTGGTCCCTGCCCTCACGGGCAGGGCTACGCCTGAATCGACGGCCGCTCGGGGCTGCTCACGGCTGCCACGAATTCAGATACGCCAATAGATTCAAAAACTCGTCGTCGGTAATTCGCTCCACGATCTTCCGATGCGCTTTGTAACCCTGATCGAATCGCGGGGTCGGCGCCGCGGGGGCCGCCGGGTGCAGCGTGTTCTCTTTCAAGGCCGGCGCGGCGAGTTTCTTCACGGCCCCGGCGATTTCCGCCGGGGAATGACATGTGGTGCACTGACCCGTCCCATTGAAATACGCTTTGCCTTCCTCACGATCGCCCGGGCGATCGGGCAGGGCGGTCAGTTCCTTGTAGCGCTCGGCCTGGCGCTGGAAGTGAATGTAAGCCGCGAGGTCGACCAGTTGCTCCGGTGTAATCACGTCGCCAAATCGCGGCATCGAGGTCTGGGACAGGGGTAACCCGTTGAGGACGGCCAGGCCGATGAGGTTGCCGTTTTCATCCGCCCCGACCAGAGGACTGTGCTTCAAATCGGCGCGCGCGCCGCGGGGGGCACGGGTCAGATCAATCCCGTGGCAGTAATTGCATTCGTTCAGGCGGAAGATCGCCTTGCCGCGTTCGAGGACGGCGGCATTCGGCTCCAGGGCCATCGCCGCGTCGTTCGCGCTCGTGGCCTGCGCCCGGAGGCTCTGGCTGGCGAGAGCCAAGATCACGCCGAGAATCCCCAGACTTTGGGATCTCATGTGAGCACCGACCGGCAGTAGTCGAGACAGGCGTTCACTTCGTCCACTGGGGTTCGCAAGGTTCCGTACTCGTACTCCACGAAGCAATCGATCGGGTATTTTTCGTCCCGGATTAAGCGCATCACCTCGGCCAGCGGAGCGTCGCCCTCGCCGAAACGCGTGTTGGGACCGTTGTTCTTTCTCCGATCGCGGAGGTGCACGTTGAGAATCCGGTCGTGATGCTTCCGGATGAACGCAATGGAGTCGTTGTTTCCCGCGGTGAAATGACCGATGTCCAGCGAGACCATGAAGTACTCGGACATCGCCAGCGCCTTCTCCAGACTCTCGGCGGTTCCGAACTCCTGCGGATCATGGATGTTATTGTGATTGTGCATCGCGATTCTCACCTGGTGGGCCTGCACGAACGGGACCAACCGCGCGCATTCGTCGAGGCGGATGGACGCGTAACAGGCCTTCACGCCGAGCGCCTTGGCCGCCTTCAACTCCGCTTCCCGTTCCGCATCGGTAAACGTCTCGTTGAAATTCATGCCGAAGTAATCGATGCGGCAACCCGCGGCCTCGAACCGGCTGCGCAGGTCGGTATAATAGCTGGCCGGCACCGTCAGGCGCCATTGCCGCGCTCGCTCGCGCGATTCACGCATACCCGGAAGGTTGCGATCGGCAATCCACCAGCCGGTTTCAGTCCGGCCGGGAGGTTCCACGTGTCCGGATTGGATGCCGCACGCCGTCACCCCCACCTGGTGCATACATTTGATGATGGTGGGAATGCGGGCGTCGCCGCTCGGCAGACCGTTGAAGCTGAAAGTCTGCACCCCGAAATCGAGTCCGCCGATCCGCGCGTTGCGGTCGAACGCTGCCTCCATGCCGAAGGCGTGCCGGGGCAGGGCCGCCGCCGCCAAACCACCGACCGCAGCGCGGACAAAATTACGCCTGGAGATCGTCATGATGCGCGTGCGCTGACCGTCTTTTGATTGGGGGTGGGATAACTCTAATAACACTCAATTCCGGCCGGGGTAGACGTCGGAAGGAGACTGCGCACCCGCCGAAAGTCGAGTTAATCTGCGGCCGGAAGTTGAAGCGCAAAGCCGCCAAGGCGCAAAGGTGCAAACGCCGCCGGAAATTTAACCACAGATGGACACGGATGGACGTGGATTAAGGGGCTGCCAACGAGCCGTTCGACGCCGCTCACGGCCTAAACACCGCGTTGGCTTGAGGCCTTGAGCCTGTCGAAAGACGGCGGCCCTACACCGAACGGCGAACCTTCCGTCGGACTTAACGAGACAATGGACGGCGGGGACACCGTCCCTCCATGATTGCTCTTTGAGAGGAGCGCGAACGGAGATCCGCCTGCCATGGAGGGCGGGTGCCCACACCCGCCGATTTCGTTCCACTGCATCCTTCCGGCTCGAGAGGGGATCTTCGAAAATCGGCAATCCCCCACGCGCTACAGAAACACCAGGTGCAGGTTCGCGCCGCGGACCGTCCGCGCGGCGGCGAGGTCGCGGATGAAGGCGAGGGCTTCTTCGTAATCGCGTTTCCGCTTCGGGGTCGCGCGGGCGCCGGGCGGGATCAGGGCCGGGCGAAGATTGGTGACGAGGAGCGTGGCTTCGCGATAGCGCGCGAGCTGGCGCAGCCCGGCCATGATCTCGGCCCGCGTGAAGAGCGGGGTCGCCGCCGT
>CAMAXB010000329.1 GCA_945862035.1 Opitutus sp. GAS368 | reverse complement strand
GAACGCACGCCCGAGTCCGGCGGACGCGCCGGTCACAAACGCCGTGCGGTGGGGAAAAGCGGGCACGGCCACGTTAGCGGGCAGGCCGCAGTGCGAGGCAGACGTTGGCGCCGCCAAATCCACTGCTGTTGTTGAGTACGACGGACGGCCGGTGGGAGACGGTTTCCCGCAAAATATTCAGGTCGGCGATTGCCGGATCCAGGGTCCGGATATGGGCCGAGCCCGGCATAAACCCGTCGCGGAGGCCGAGGGCGCAAAAACCGGTTTCCATGGCGCCAGCCAGCGAGAGGCCATGCCCGGTCAGCGCCTTGGTTGAGCTGACCGCAGGGCGCGCCCCGACGGGAGCGAACACGGAACGGATCGCCCGCGCCTCGGAGAGGTCGCCAATCGGCGTCGAAGTGGCATGCGCGTTGATGTACTCAACCGCCGCGGCTTCGAGCTTGGAGAAGCGGAGCGCCCGCTCCATCGCCCGGCGCATGCCGGCGCCATCCGGGTGGGAAATGGCGACGTTGTGCCCATCCGAGGCCTGGCCCCAGCCCGTCACTTCACAGTAGGGCGTGACACCCCGGCGCTGGGCCTCCGCCTCACTTTCAAGGATCAGGACGGTCGAGCCGCCCGTGCCGACAAATCCATCGCGACCGACATCGAACGGGCGCGACGCCGTCTCCGGATCCGGATTGAGGGAGAGCGCACGCATGCCGGCAAAGGGGAGGATCGTGTCGACATTCCCGTCCTCGGCACCGACGACAAACATGCGCTGCTGGCGCCCGAGGTTAATCTCATCGTAAGCATAGCCGAGGGCATGCGCCGACGAGGCACAGGCGGAGGCAAAGCCCGTGGAGGCGCCGCGAATCTTGAACTGTGAGACCAGGTTAAACTGCACGGTGCCGGCGATCGAAGCCACGACCCCCAGCGGCGAACAGCGCATGACCCCCAGGTTGTGCATGCGGTGGACAAAATAGCTCAGCAGGTAGGGAGACCCGGCCGATGCAGCAAAGAGGCCGGTCTCATCATTCGACACGTCCGCGTCCGCGAGACCCGCATCGGCAATCGCCTGCTGAAGGGCGCAGAAGGCATAGAGGCCGTGCGGGCCCATGCTGCGGAGATGTTCCCGCTTGACCCGGTAGCGCTCCGGGTAAGTCCAGTCCTCCGGATCGACTGAATCGGTGAAGAAACCCCGGACGGGCGCCGCGACCTTGACCGGCACCTCCGGTTTTTGAAACGGCGGATAGACCTCGATGCCATGCCGGAGGGACCGCAGGCTTTCCCCCACCGAGTGACCATCGTTGCCGATGCTCGTGATGAAACCGAGTCCGGTGATAAAAACTTTGGACATGGAGCCGGCCAAGGGAATCGCGCCGGAGCATTCACCCCGACCTTACCCAAAGGCACTCACGATATGGAGCTCCTGCGGCCCCGTCGTCAACGCCTGCGATTCAGCCGTTGAAAGCGGCCACGAGGGGCGGCGAGGTCGCCGGGCGTTCCTTCCCACTGGTATTGGGCGCCGCCGGACTGGTCAAAGGCTGGGACGCGGACTCCATGTAGGCGAAGGTGAGGGTGATTTCCTCGGCCATGGCGGCCTTCTCATTGCCCACGCGGATGGCACCCTCGAAGGTCGCCAGCGGCATCTTCGTGCGCTTCGGCTTGATTGTCAGGGCGAGCACATCGCCGGGCTTGCACATGCGGTGGCAACGGATGCCCTCGCAGGAGGTAAAGAAAATCTTGGACGGGTCGATCGCCTTACCCTCGTCGCCGGAGGTGCTCTCGATCAGGAAAAGCACGGCGAGCTGGCCGAGTGCTTCAAGCATCATCGAAGCCGGCATGACCGGGTTGTCCTTGAAATGGCCCTGCAGGAAGAACTCCTGGCCCGAAATCTTGTACTTACCCTGGGCCCCCATGCTGTTGATTGCCGCCTCGTTGAGGAACAGAAACGGCGGCTGGATCGGCATGACCGAGATGATCTGCTCGATCGGCATGAACTGGGTCGGGCGCGGGGGCGGCAGACCGCGGACGCGGCAATCCACAAAACTCTTCACATCCCCGATCGAGCGCAGGTTTCGGAGCTCATCGTTATTGATTTGCATCTGGAGCACATCCTCCACCATAATGACGATCTCCATCATGGTCAGGGAATCGATGCCCAAATCCTCCACCAAACGAAGCTCGTCGTCCGCTTCCTTGAGCTTGGAACGCAGATCCGGCTCTACAAAGCGCTCGATGACGCCGATGATGATCGCAGGCAAATGGCTCGCCTCGTGCGTCCTCCGGTAGGCGAGGGCCGCCTCGATCGTCGCGGGGGAACAGCGCTTTAGCGAGTCACGCAGGGTCGATTCATCCTCGGGGGAGAAAGGTTTTGCGGTGGCCTGAAACGGGGCTCGCGACCCCTGGCCATTGTTAACTGCATCTGCCATGGTCGAGGTAGTAAGTTCCGGACAAAATGGATGTAAACCCAATTCTTCGGGTCCTTCGCTTTCACCACCCTGCTTTAACCCGATTGCAAAGGCGCTGATTTCGGCCGGAGCCCCCATTCGGGGTCATCGTAGCGCGAGAATTTGAAGCCCGTTTCACCGTCGTCACCGACGCTCGGCCCGCGCGATCGTTCCCTCAAATCCCACCGCCTGCCCGTCTCACCGGGCTTGCGTCCAGGCCGCGTGAGCCTAGTCAAGCACCACCGTCATGAGTCAGCCGACCTGGAATTCAGTCTTTCTCATCACGCATGAGTTTTACCCCAAGCGCGGCGGCATCGCCACGTTCACGGAGGAAATTGCGCGGGCTTCCGCCGGCCTAGGCTACGACGTCGAGGTCTGGGCGCAGGCGACAACCGGTCAGGCCGAAAAGCCTTGGCCGTTCCGCCTGCACCGGATGCCGATCAAGGGCACCCATGACTTCAGCTGCCAGGTCCGGCTCGGACTGCAGCTCATCCTGGCACGGCGCAAACTGCGCTACGCCACCGTCTACCTGCCCGAGCCCGGGCCCATGCTGGCCATGATGCTGCTCCAGCATTTCAAGACGTTTCGGCCCAAACGCCTCGTCCTGACCTTTCACGGTTCAGAGAT
>CAMAXB010000328.1 GCA_945862035.1 Opitutus sp. GAS368 | reverse complement strand
TCGCGCAAGAGCCGAGGCACGGGGCTCAGCAAGCCCAGCTACACCGGCAACGCAGTCCGCTGAAATTGCCAGCCCCTGCGCCCGCGGGCCGCTGGCCCGCAGGTTTGCTCATTCCGCAATCCGACATCTCGAATCCGCAATGGAGCAGTCCGGTAGTGCCGTATTCCCGCGCACGGGGTGCTCATCTGGTGCCGCCAGACGGGAACTACGCCACCCGCGCGGATCTCGCTCGGTACCCACCGAAAGATTCACCCTCGATCGCTTCCCCGCTGGCAAGTTCGGGGACCTTGTCCCTTTCAATCCGAACCAAGCGGACCACGTGGGGTTTGTCCTTGGAGGAACCCCGTGCACCTCCTCACCACCCTCTCCACCCCGCCGTCGCCACGTAAAGGCTTTGCGCCCCCTCCCCCCAAGCCGCTGCGCATCCTTTACGCGGACGATATGCCGGAACTCCGCGACCTCATCTGCCTGACGCTGGTACGAGGGGGTCGCACCGTCGAATGCGCCGTCAATGGCCCCGAGGCACTCAAGCAGCTCCGGACGGCCCTGAAGGCGTATGACTTGCTGATTACCGACCATCACATGCCCGTCATGAACGGCTTGGAATTGGTGGCCGCGGTGCGCGCCCTCCCTTCTACCGCGGACGGATTCTGGTATTTACCTCGGAGCGGTCGCTTCACGTCGCCGCCGCCTACCGGCGCCTGCGGGTCGACCAAATGATCCCCAAGCCCATTTTTCCCATCGAGTTGAGCCAGATCATTGCGGCCCTTTTCGCCGAGCGGGGGTTTCCAAGGGAGGCGAGGGCGAAACCAAATCAAGTCTGGTACGTTGGGAGAGAGGAAATCACCGCGCTCATGCCCACCACCTTCTCCCGCCTATCCCGTGCCGCCGCCTTTGTGGCCGTCGCATGTGCCACCTTCTTCGCAACCTCCTCGCTTGAGGCCCGGGAGCGGGCTCGCAAGGCCGGCGGCGGCGGTGACCGCGAGCGGGCCACCAGCCGGACCAATGCCGCCGGCGAGACCGCCACCCGGACCGAACGACGGACGGCGGCTCGCGAGACCCGCACGCTTTCCCGCGATTCGACCACCACCCTCCCCGACGGCCGCACGGCCACGCGCTCGCGGTCGAGCGCGCCGACCGAGACCGGCCGGAGCACGACCGGAGCCGCCACCACGGTCAACGGCGGCACCGCGAAGTACGGTTCCAGTACCGTCGGCACGGACAACAGCTCCACGCGGCAGGCGACGGCCACCGGCCCGGGCGGGCAGACCGCCTCCAAATCAGTGGAAGTCACTCGCACGAACACGGGCGCCACCCGCACCGCCACCACCACCGGACCGCAGGGCACCACCAAGTCCGCGACGAACACCGCAACCCGGAAGCGCTAACGCTTTCTTCCGGCTCCCATTTTCGCCATCGCCCAAAGAACACGGTGGGTCCAATCCTTGCCCTGCTCCCCCAGGGCTTCGCGCCCGCCGTGGGACCGCCCTAATTGAAACTGGAGCCCGCGTCATCTGCTTCCTCCGAATCCGCCTCCGCTGACCACGACCTTGTCCGTCGCGCCCAGCAAGGCGACCGCCACGCCATGGAATCGCTCGTGCTCCGCCACCATCCCGAAATCAGCCGTCTGCTGTGGCGCTTTGCCCGCAACCCGGCGGACCTAGAGGATTTGGTGCAGGAGACCTTCCTCCGTATGGTTCGCAGCCTGGACACGTGGCGGGCGGACCAACCCTTCCGCCACTGGATAACCCGGATCGCCACCAACGTCGGGAGGGATTTTTACCGGCGTCAGGCGGTCCGACGCCGCTGGGCAACCGAGCCGCTGGCGGCAACCGAGGGCGGCGAGGTCTTGCCGCCCGAGGCCGTGGATCCCGGGGCGGACCCCGCCGCCCGCGCAGCGGCGTCTGAGTTCAAGGAACTGCTCGCCACCCTGCCGGCGGACGATCGCGCCCTCCTCACCCTTCATCACCTCGAAGGCTGGGACCTGAAGACTATCGCCGCCCAGTTTGGCTGGACGGTCACCGCCACCAAGCTCCGCGCCTGGCGGGCGCGCAATCGCCTTCGGGCGCTCCTCACCGAAACCCACTCACCATGAAAGAACCGCAGGATTCCGTTCCCCCGCGCTGGCAAGTCCTCGTCGCCGAGGCCCGCCGCGATCAACCTCCAGACCTCGACCCGCAGGCGGTGCTCCGCGCCCTGCGCAGCGAACCGCGCGAGCGGCCGGCACCTGTCGCCTCCGGTTGGTGGCCCGAGTTCGCCGGCCTCTTCGGCTCGCGCTCCGTCTTTGCGGGCGTGGCGCTCGCGACCATTGCTTTCTGCGCGGTGGCGGTCTGGCAAACGTCGCTGCTGTGGGATGCCGTCATGCCCTGGGCCGAACTCATCGCCGGAGACGAGAGCCTGTTTACGGGGGGCCTGCTTTGAGCCCGTCAACCTCTTGGCGCGCGTGGGCCGCTGCCGCCGTCATCTTTGTCCTTGGCATCGCCACCGGCGTGGCCGGCACCTCACTCTACGCGCTGCGCATTGTCCGCGGAGCCCTGCAATCTCCCCCGAGCGTAGGCGGGCCGGCGGAGCGGGCCACGGCCCGGATTGCCGACGACATTATCCGCAACCTGGAGCTGGCCCCGCCAGAGGCCCGCCGGGTCCGGGCTGAGTTTGCTCTGGCTGCGGCCAACATCCGCTCGCTGCGGGCGCAATCCAACCGCCAGATGATCGCGGAACTTCGCGAAGGGGCGCGCCGCGCGGCCGCCGAACTCCCCCCCGCCCAGCGGGCCGCGTTCTCAAATCGAATCGAGCGCCGACTTCAGGCTCTGGGCTTGGAAGGCAATCGCCCGAAATTCCCGGAGGACAAGGGGTCCCCCCCCGCGCGAAGCCAAACTCCCTAGCGGGTCTCCTTGGGCCAGCCCGGCCCGCCCCGGCGGAACCGGGCTGGTGAGCCGAGTTTAATTCGCGGCCGGAAAGCGACTGCCTCGCGCCCGCACGTCGCCCACTTCCTAACGATTCCTCGGAACTCGCGATGAGAGCAATGTGACTGAACCTGTCGCCACTCTGGATCGCTGTC
>CAMAXB010000327.1 GCA_945862035.1 Opitutus sp. GAS368 | reverse complement strand
GGCTGAGCTCCGGGTCGGACCAGTGCTCGGAGATGTAGTCACAGACCGACTGCCACAGGACCGCTTGGCTCGCACGCCGGTGCTCGGGTGCCTTCTCGACCAAGGCGGTGATCTCGGCGAGTAGCAACTCGATCAGCAACATGAAGGTGCGTTCGCCCAGCCGCTCGGCCGGTGGCTGTCGCAGCAGCTCGATCAGGTGATGTCCCTTTTCACCCAAGGTCTCCCCGGCGCGCCACTGCGAAAGGTACCGCGAGGTGATGGAACCGCCGGGGCGCATCTTCTCGCGCTCATGGAGCGTCACCCGCGTCGAGTCAGAGCGCAGGATGATGCCCATGGAGCGGTAGGCGGAGCGAGGCACCGGACAAATCCAGGTGCAGGGGGCAAGGAAAAGGACCTGTCCCGGGCCAACATCAAAGAGCAGTTCCTGATCGTTCTCAATGGTGAGAAAGCTGCCCGTGCCCTCCAGCACGATGATGAGCCGGGGAACCTCCATGAAGAAGGCGGGATGTTCATTGGCCGGTCGTTTCCCCTCAAGGACGCGCACGATGGGCAAACTCGGCGCGCGCCCGGCGAGCGCGGTCAGCTGGGAAAGGATTTGCTGGCGATCTTCCGAGAAACGCATTTGATCGGTGGATACAAAAAAGCATTGCCCCGGGATGGGGGTGGGGAGGGGTAGCGTCGGAGGTAAGGGGATCCCTCCTCGATTGTCGATCACACGGCGTCTCGCCCCTGGCTCCCCCGACCGGTCTTCCGAGGACGAGGTCGGACGTCAGGGCTTGAGCGCAGCGAGACAGGCCGCGACCCGTTCGCGATCCGAGGCGGAGGGGCGAGCAAAGGGTTCGGCCATCGCGTCATCGCACAGCCCGCGAAGCGAAAGGGCGGCCTTAAGGCTGCGGATCATGCTGGCACCGCCTCCGGCGATGCCATAGAGGGCGTTGGCAAAGGCGATCACTTGGGCGTGGAGCCGGCGGACGTCCGCCAACCGACCTTCCCGGGCGGCAAGGTGCAGCGAAACATAGAGTTCGGGCAGGAGATTGGCGCCGCCATTGACGCCGCCATGGCCGCCGACAAGGACGGACTCGGCCAGCAGTTCCTCCGGTCCAACCAGCAGCGTGAAGTCGGGACGATCCTTCAGGAAGTGCTGGACCCGATGAAAGTAGACCAGATCGCCGGAGCTGTCCTTTAGCCCGACGATGTTGGGGTGGTCAGCGGCATCGCGCACGGTCTCGGCCTCGATCACCGTCTTGGTGAGCGCGGGCATGTTGTAGAGGACGACCGGCAGCGGTGACGCCGTGGCGAACCGGCGCAGGTAGTCGAGCAACTCACCAGAGGAGGCCCGGAAGTAGGGTGGTGGGGCCAGGACCACGGCGCTGGCGCCCGCCGTGGCGGCAACTGCGGCGACCGCCAGGGATTCGGCGAAGGCGGTGTCGGTCACCCCGACAAGAATGGGGACCCGATTCTCCACGCGCCTGCTCACGGCCGTGATCAGCTCCCGGCGCAACCGGTAGGAGAGCGAGGGCCCCTCCCCGGTCGTCCCGAGGATGAAAAGGCCGTGCACCCCTCCGTTGATCAGGTGCTCGGTGAGACGATCGACTCCCGCCCGATCGAGGCAGTCGGGGCCGCTGAGCGGCGTGATCATCGGGGGAATGATGCCGGCGAGTGGCCGGGGCAGGGAAGAGTTGGTCATGAAGTGGTGTCAATCCGGCCGCGGCGTGAGGGGGTGAGCTCCAGCTCGACGGTAACCTCGGACAAAGCAGGCAGGACGGTGTTGGGGTGGGTCCGCCGCCACAGAGGGTAAAGACCTATCCAAACATGTAAAAATGTAGCGCAGGTCCGGACCCGGGCCCTGCTTACCCCGGACGCGGCTGCGCGGCTGGAGTACCGGGAACGAGAGCGCTACCTTTTTCCTCCTCTTGCTAGTTTATTAGCCTGCGCATCCCGCCGTTCAGTTGTCCTGAGTGGATGGCGCAACCTTCCGATCGATCACCCCGTTGAGGGGCTCAATCGCTTGGACGTTACCCCACCAAACATCGATCCCTTGAACCACGATTCGCCTCGAGGAGGACGATGGCCCAGCGCCACTCCTCTTTCAGGTGAACCTGCCATTCGCCATGAATACCCCCCAGATGTGCCTAGTATTAAGTCCGCGGCTTCGGCTGCGTTCGTTGTGCTCCCTCTTCATCCTGCTGGTCCTCGCCGCGACCTTGCCTGCGCAGACTCCTGGCATGGGCACGATTGCCGGCACGGTCCAGAACGCCCTGAACAACTCCCTGCTGGAGGGGGCCGAGGTGACCGTTGTTGGCACCGGTCAGCGCGCGCTGACGGCGCGCGACGGCTCCTTCGTGCTGAACAACGTCCCGGCGGGGGTGCAGACCTTGCGCGTGTTCTACACCGGCCTCGAGCTGACTGAATCGACCGTCACCGTTCAGCCCGGAGTCCGCGCCACCCCGCTGATCAGCGTCCGGTCCGACGTCATCCAGCTGGAGGCCTTCAGCGTCTCGGCTTCCATGGTGGGCGAGGCGTCCTCGATCACCCGTCAACGCAACGCGGCCAATGTCGTCAATGTCGTCTCAACCGATGCCTTCGGCAGCGTGGCCGATGGAAACATCGGCAATATGCTTGTCCGCCTGCCGGGAGTCGCCGGTGAGTTTGAGAACGGCGAGGTCGTCGGCATCAAGATCCGCGGCACCCCGGTGGAGTTCAGCGCGCTGAACGTCGACGGCGTGCGGTCATCGGGTGCGTTCTCCGGCTTCAACACGCAGGGTGATCGTGGTGCGCAGAGCGATCAGATCCCGGCGGAGTTCATCAAGGAGGTCGCGGTCACGAAGGCGCCGACGCCGGACATGCCCGCTGACTCGATCGGCGGCTCCACCAATCTGATCACGAAGTCGGCCCTCGACTTCAGCGAGGATGTCACGACCTACCGCATCGGGCTGAATCACAACCTGCACCGCGAGGACCGCTCGCGCTTCACGCCCAATGTCGCGACCACGTATCTGACCCGCATCGGAGCCGATAGGCGCATCGGCATGGCCTTGTCCCTGAGCTATACGGACACCGA
>CAMAXB010000326.1 GCA_945862035.1 Opitutus sp. GAS368 | reverse complement strand
GCCGCGGCGCGCTCAAGCCGCCAGCGGGTGACAGAACTTTGCGAGCTGGCGATCGGTCAGACGTGACGTGCGCTGTAGCTCGACCACCGTCTCGGGCTCCCAGAGCACCGAGCGCAGCGGCGCCAGCAGACGCACCGGGAGATCCGCGTCGAGGACATTGCGCAGGATCGCCACGGTCTGGTGCGAGGCCGGCAGGCCCAGCCACTCCAGCACCCCGAAAAGCCCCCCACGCTCGTGCACCACGCCAAGCTCGCTCCAACGGGGTGCCTCGGTGCCGCGCAGCCGCTCATGGCTCGAGAGAAAGGCCGTCAGGGCCGGGACATCGGACAGCTCGGCGAGCAGGCCCGGGCACGCGGTCACGACCTGCAGGGCCGCGAGGCGCCCATACTTGAAGCGCTCGAGGAAGCTGCGGACCTCGGTCGGGAAGAATTCGAGATAGTGCGACCACGACTCCGCGGTCAGCCGCGCGGCCGCCGAGGCAAACAGCGCGTCGTCCGGCTCGACCGCGGTCCAGTCATTGGCGTCACGGCGCTCAAAACGGACATTCGGCCAGGTCGTGGCACGGTGCAGGAAGCCCTGGTGAGACCAGAGTAGTTCGGCAAACAGGGAGGCTTTCGAACGGGCGGAACGGGTGAGGGAGTAGGTGAGGTTCATGCGATCACTCTACCCGAGCGGGTGGGACATAGCTTGTCCCAGCCGAAATAATCTGCAGATTCTTTTGCATGCCCACCGCCCGCTCCTCGCGTCCGCCCCTCGCCCGCATGCTCCGCATCCACGAAGAACTGCGTCGGGGGCGCCTCGTGAACTGCACGGGGCTCGGCCGCGACCTCGAGGTCTGCCGCAAGACCATTGTGCGCGACCTCGCCTTCATGCGCGACCAGCTCGACCTGCCGGTGGAGTTCGACGCGCGCCTGCAGGCCTATCGCTACACCCATCCGGTGAATGCGTTCCCAACCGTGCAGGTGACCGAGGGCGAACTCATGGCCCTGCTCGTCGCGCAACGCGCGCTGGAGCAGTACCGGGGCACGCCCTTTCACCGCCAGCTTGAGATCGCCTTCGGCAAGCTCACAGAGGGGTTGCGCGAAAAGATCTCGTTCTCTCCCGCCGACGAGCTGCGCGCGGTCTCGTTCCGCAACATCGGCCTCGGACGCACTGACCTCGCCGTGTTCAACACGCTCAGCGCAGCGGTGCTCAAGCGGCAAGGGGTGGAGTTTGCGTACAAGAAGTCCGGCCAGACCCGGGCCGACCGCCGGCGCGTGCAACCCTACCACTTGGCCCACCGCGAGAACCTCTGGTACCTTATTGCCCTTGATGAGGAGCGCGGCGCCCTGCGCACCTTTGCCCTTCCACGCATCGCGGACGCGCGCGTGACGGGAAACACGTTCACGCCGCCGGAGGACTTCTCGGCGGAGAAATTCTTTGCCCGTGCGCTCGGGGTGCTCGGCGGCGAGGGTGACTACCGGGTCGTGGTCCGCTTCACCGCCGCGGTCGCCGACCGCGTGCGCGAGCGTGAGTGGCACGAGTCGCAGGCCATGCGCGATCTCCCCGACGGCCGCCTCGAACTCTCGCTCCGCCTCGGGGCTCTGGCCGAAGTCAGTCGCTGGATCCTCGGCTGGGGCGAATCCGCCGAAGTCATCGCCCCGCCGGAGCTCCGCACCCAGCTCCGCGCAACCACCCACGCCCTCGCGGCGCTCTACCGCGCCTGAGGGGCGGCCCCGCGGCCGCCGATTTGCGATCTCAGATCTCAAATGCGAGATCCCCGACCCAACGGCCCGCCCGCCCCCATCCATCGTGTAACCTATTGGGTTACTTGTTCGGTCCTCCGCGAGAAGCGCCGGTGCCCGGTTACCTCTGAACCCAATGCACCAGCGAATTACGTTTCCCCTGGCGCAAAGGCCAGCGTGTCGCCCCCCGCACGCGCGGCAGACGTCAGCCAATGGCCGCGGCGCCAAGCGATCAAGTAACCCAATAGGTTACACGATGGCTTGAGCCGCGGCGATTCTGCGGGCGTGGCGGGAGCTTAAAGCGGCGGCCAAAACCACGGCCGCAGAGTGTCTAGGCCTGAATAGCGTTGGCGTCTTTTCGCGTGATTCGCGGGCGGTAATTCGCCTGCAACCCTCCACGCGGGAAGTATCGAGTTATTTGATACTTGAGGCGGCGGCGATGATCTCGTCGACCTCCGGGCGGTCCTTGTAGTTGTCGCGCATCAGCTTCGCGCGGATCACGCCCTGCGGGTCGAGCAGGAAGAGCACCGGATGAGCCACGCCCGCGGCGCGCCCCTTCGCCTCCTGGTTGCGGATGCCGAAGGCGTCGATCGTCCGGCTGCCGACGTCGGCGAGCAGCGGGAAAGTCAGGCCGTGCTTGACCCTCACGCGCGCAAGGGTCTCGGGGCTGTCGTAGCTGATGCCCACGAGCTGGACGCCTGCGCCCTCGATCTTCACGAGATCGGCCTGCAGGTCCTTCAGCTGGGTTGTGCAGTAGGGGCACCAGTCGCCCGAGCGGTAGAACGCGAGCGCGACCTTGCCCTTGGCGAGCAGGCTCTGGAGCGATACCTCCTCGCCGGAGGCGTTTTTGAGCCTGAAATCGGGCGCCTTGGCCCCGACTTGCAGACCGGGGAGGGTCATCGCCATTGTCTCACTACTCATCGGTTTTTCTGCGACCATGGGCTTTATTTCGCCCTTGTCGGTTGGCAGGGCGGACTCGGCAAAGGCGAGTCGGGTCGCGAGCAGGAGGCCGACCGTGACGAGCGCGGGGGCGGTTCGAAGTGAAATCATCAGGAAAAGGGGATTGGGGATTTAACCTGGGCCCGGCCGCCAGCCGGGATTCAATGCGGGTGCACTGACTATGACGTGCGGCGGCGCCGGTTATTCCATCAGGGGTGGTTGTGGCCGGGGTCGCTGACCCCGATCCGACTCCGCGGAAGCAAAGAAATCAATCCCCGGGTCACTGACCCCAGCCACAACGAGCACCCCCGCCAGGATCAATCATACGGAGCCGTCAACACTCCCGCGAGGAGGCAATTCGAGGGCGGGTGGGCCGATGCAAAGAAGTGCCGAGGTTTCTT
>CAMAXB010000325.1 GCA_945862035.1 Opitutus sp. GAS368 | reverse complement strand
GAGGCCGGTCTGGAGGGCCGGAGGCCGGAGACGGGAGACCGGAGGCCGGAGGTGGCCCCTCTCCAACGCGCTGGCTTGGCGCAGCGGCACAGGCGATTCGATCCAGCGTCTTGGGGCAAGACGCTCCACCTTCGATCCACTCCGGACCGAGGTCAGCGACCCCGGCTACAAAGAACCCGGACCCGCCCGATTGTTGCTCGTCGATCGCGGGCTGTCCTTGTCGCCGGCCTCGCCGAGGCCGGTTCCGAGATTCGCGCCCCTCTTTCGGCATGAGCAATCGTGGAAACTTGCGGGCCAATCAGCCCGCGCAAACGGCCAGGCCCGTCGCCGTGAAGGCGTCCGCCGGACACCCGCGCCACCCTGCCCGCGTCGACCGCGGTTTCAGGTTCGCCAGACAGCGTCCGCTCCGCCTGGCTGACGGCGTCGTGCCGCAGAATGAAACGTCTCGCGCGGCCACCCACCTCGCTCTCCCCGTGATCACCGCTTCACTGTTTCGCTCCTGCACTGTTCTTCTCTCCGCCGGCCTCTTCGTGACCGGCTGCACCACGCCCCCCGCCGCCAAGCCAGCCACCGCGCCGGCCGGTCCCGTCACCGCGGCCTCCGTCCGCGGGCACATGACCTTCCTCGCGGGCGACGCGCTCCAAGGCCGCGGCAGCGGCACGCGCGATGAATGGATCGCCGCCACCTACGCGGGCAGCCAGATGCAGCGCTGGGGACTCGAGCCGATCGACGGCGTCGAGGGCTTCGTGCAAGAGATCGAGATCGAGCGCGCCGAGGCCGTCGCGGCTCCCGTCCTCGTGGTCGGCGAGACGCGGCTCACGCACGGGATCGATCTGATCGTCCAAGCCCTCGGGGTCGCCCGCCTCACCGGTCCCCTGCAGAAGTACCAGCCCGGGGTCGCGGTGACTCCCGGCGCCCTCCTGCTGCTCCCCGCCGCGGGCGCACCCAGCGTTGCCACGGCTGGAGCCGGCGCTCTGCTCGTCGTGGAAACGCCCCAGGCCCGCACGCGCTGGACCGTACTCGGTGCGCGCATGCCCACCACCCAGCGCATCCTCGGCACGCCCGTTGTCTCTCCCGCGCGCGTCATTCTCGGGCAGGCCGCCTACGACACGCTCTCGGCGCTCGCGGAGGGAACTGCGCTCACGCTCGAGGCCGAACTCAAGGAGCCCCAGAAGATCCAAACGTGGAATGCGGTCGCCCAGATCCGCGGCTCTACCGCGAGCACGATCCTGCTCTCCGCCCACATCGATCACCTCGGCGTGCGGCCTGCCCGGCCCGAGGCCACGTCGCCCGACACGATCTACAATGGGGCGGATGACGATGCCTCCGGCTCCATCGCCGTGCTCGAGCTGGCCCAAGCCTTCGTCCAGGGACCCCGACCGAAACGCACGCTGGTGTTCGCGCTCTTCGGCAGCGAGGAGGCGGGGGGCTTCGGCTCCCGCTACTTTGCGGACCACCCAACCATCCCACTCAATCGGATCGTAGCCAATCTTCAGTTCGAGATGATCGGCCGGCCCGATCCCGCCATCGCCGCGCAGTCCCTGTGGCTCACCGGCTACGAACGCTCCACGCTGGGGCCCGAACTCGCGCGCCGCGGGGCCTTTCTCGTGCAGGACCCGCATCCCGACCAGAGCTTCTTCACGCGATCCGACAACATCCAATTCGCCCGTCGGGGCGTGATCGCGCACACGGTTTCCAGTTTCGGCCTGCACACCGATTACCACCAGCCGTCCGACGAAATGCGACTGATCGACTTCGTCCACATGACGACGTCGATCAACTCCATGGTCGAACCCATCCGCTGGCTCGCCAACTCCGACTTCGTACCGACCTGGCTGCCGGGCCAGCAACCGTGAGGGAGGGCGGGCCGCGGGCCCGCCTCATTGCGGAGTGCGGATTTCGGAGTGCGGATGTTTTCTAACCCGTGGGCGAGACGCCCACGCAGCCAAGGGATCGGTGTCGCTGGCCTCGCTGAGGCCGGCGACATCAGACCACGAACTTGGCCACGTCGGGGATGCGCTTTGCGCGGCGGCCGGCAGCGTCGAGGGCAAAGTACGGATCGACTTCGGGCCCCGTGTCCTCGTCCTCGTCATTCTCCTTCTCGTCCGCCTCCACCGGATTGCCGTCCTCATCAGTGATTTCGTATTCGATCTCGTCCGGCAGCACCGCAAGCGAGCCGCCCTCGTCAAAGTAGAGCGACATGCGCCGCGCCTGCGGCTCGATCAGCAGCGGGGGATTCTTTACGCGGCCCGCCTTCACGAACTCAAACAGGCAGGGCATGAACAGATCCTCGTAGCGGCGGCGGAACTCCGACAGCCACTTGTTGGCCACACCATCGCGGTGATTGAGCAGGACGATATCCGAGAAATGTACGCACGCATCGTACCACGCCACCATCTCCGGATGCTGCTCCGCCAGGCGGCAGTTCACCACGCAGATCACCCGCGCCAGCTCGGCGCCCGCCGCCTCCAGCCAGGGTTTGAGTGCCTCGACCTGGTCTACCGGGTTGGCACGCCCGTCGGACAGGAAAAAGACATGCGTGGCACCCATCGGCAGTTCGACCGCGATCTGCTTGTTGGCCGAGGTCCAACGGGTGACCGTCCCCAGTCGGGAATCCGCCTCGCTGGCCCGCTCGGTCGACGCGAGCAGCACCGCTGCCCGGTCGGTCTCGGCCAGCCCACCTTCAATCAGATCGGCCACCACCTCACGCCGGCCCGAGCCGGCCGCGCCGAGGAGGAGATAAACGAGAGGTTTGTCCGTGCTACTGCTCATGATCTCCGCATCGTCGCCAACTCCGCCCCCTTGGCGAGCCGGGATTCAATTCAGCCAGACCGACCAGAGATGACCACGGACTACACGGACTACACGGAAACGAACTGACAGAACCTGCATTCCGCTCCGAATTTCGTGTGTTCCATGTGTTCCGTGGTTACCAATCAGAACGCAAACGTCCGGTTCTGCGCGGATTGGCGCATCCAGTGGTCAATCAGGACGAGGGCCGCCATCGCCTCGACAATCGGTACGGCGCGCGGGAGCACGCAGGCGTCGTGACGCCCCCGCCCCATCAG
>CAMAXB010000324.1 GCA_945862035.1 Opitutus sp. GAS368 | reverse complement strand
GTATCCAGTTCCGCGAGCTGGCGCTCGCCGGCAAGATCCCGGGCGTCACCAAATCGTCCTGGTAAACTTTATCCCGGCGGAAGTGCGGCGCTCCCGCGCCCCGGATATGATCCGCCGGATCCACACCGCAGAAACATCCATCCATGATTGATCCAGTCTCAGATTTTCTCACTCGCCTCCGTAATGCGAGCAAGGCCCGCCTCGATGAGGCCGTCATGCCGCATTCGCGTCTCAAGGAGAGCCTTGCGACCATCCTCAAAACGGAGGGCTATGTTGCCGGGGTCGACTCCGGCAAGGACGAGCAGGGCCACAAGACCCTCATCGTCAAGATGAAGTACGTCGATGGTGCTCCCGCCATCACGGGCATCACCCGCGTCTCGACGCCGGGGCGCCGCCTATACTTCGGCTACACCGAGATTCCCCGCGTCCTCAACGGTCTTGGCATCAGCGTCCTTTCGACTTCAAAGGGCTTGATGAAGGATCAGGACTGCCGCCGCCAGAAGGCCGGTGGCGAGCTCCTCTGCAACGTTTGGTAAGGAGATCACCCACCATGAGCCGCATTGGCAAACAACCCATTCCCGTTCCCGACAAGGTCAAGGTCGACATCAAGGGCCACACGGTCCTTGTCGACGGTCCCAAGGGCAAGGTCTCCAAGACATTCGCGCCCGTCGTGAACATCACCTTGACCGACAAGAAGGTCATCGTTTCCCCCTCCAAGGACACCAGCCGCTTCGCCCAGGCGATGTACGGCACCGTCCGCTCGGTCATCGCCGGCATGGTCAAGGGCGCGTCTGAGGGCTACGTCAAGGATCTCGAAATTCAGGGGGTCGGCTTCAAGGCCAACCTGAAGGGCAAGCAGATCGACCTCGCGCTCGGTTACTCGCACCCGATCCTCTTTGACATCCCGGAGGGCATCAAGGTCACCATCACCGATCAGACCAAGCTGAAGATCGAAGGCGCCGACAAGCAGCTCGTGGGAGCCGTCACCGCCGATATCCGCGCCTTCTACCCGCCGGAGCCTTACAAGGGCAAGGGCGTGCGTATTGTGGGTGAGCGCGTCCGCCGCAAGGAAGGCAAGACCGTCGCCTAAGCCAACACCGTAATCTCTCCCGGGCACCATCCGCCATGAATACCATTCTCAAAGCCAATCTTCTCCAGAAGCGCAAGTGGCGCATTCGCAAGAAGGTCACCGGCACCGCCGCGCGTCCTCGCCTCAGCGTCAAGTTCTCGACCAAGCACATCTACGCTCAGGCCGTGAACGACGATGCGGGCACGACCATCGTGTTCCTTTCCAGCCTCGATGCCGACCTGCGCAAGCAGAAGCTCGCGGCCAACCTCGCCGGCGCCAAGGCGCTCGGCACCGCGTTCGCCGCCAAGGCGAAGGCCGCCGGCATCACCTCGGTCGTCTTCGACCGAAACGGTGCCCGTTACCACGGTAAAGTGAAGGTCTTCGCCGATTCTGCGCGCGAGGCCGGCCTCCAATTCTAAGACCATGAGCCAACCCAATTACTCTTCTTCCCGCCGCGACAACCGCCGTGACTCCGCTCCGGCCGACGGCGCGCCCGAGATGGTCGAGAAGGTCGTTTTCATCAACCGCTGTGCCAAGGTCGTCAAGGGCGGCCGTCGCTTCAGTTTCTCCGCTCTGGCCGTGGTCGGTGACCGCAAGGGCAAGATCGGCGTCGGTCTGGGCAAGGCCAACGAGGTTCCGGATGCGATCAAGAAGAGCACCGAGCACGCCAAGAAGCGCATGGTCTCCGTCAAGCTCAAGGGCGACACCATTCCGCACGACGTTCTCGGTGAGTACGATGGCGGCAGGGTCCTCCTCAAGCCCGCATCGGCCGGAACCGGCCTGATCGCCGGCGGCGGCGTCCGCGCGGTCCTCGAGGCGGCTGGCGTCAAGAATGTCCTGACGAAGTCGATGGGTTCCAAGAACCACATCGCCGTCGTGCAGGCGACCATCGCCGCCCTCCGCAAGCTCCGGCTCGCCGAGGATATCGCGATTATTCGCAAGACCACCTGATTCGAATCCCCTTAAATCCGAGTTCCACCCCGTGACTGCGGGGTGGGGCGCCCCCTCCAAGGAATCCCATGAAACTTCACGAACTCAAGAACGTCGTCGGTGCCGTGCACCGCAAGAAGCGCGTCGGCTGCGGCGAAGGCAGCGGCCACGGCAAGACCTCCGGTCGCGGTGGCAAGGGCCAGACCGCCCGTTCCGGTGGCAGCATCCGCCCCGGTTTCGAAGGCGGCCAGATGCCCCTTTACCGCAAGCTGCCGCACCGCGGCTTCAACCAAGCTGCTTTCCGGGTCGAACCGGTCGTCGTGAATGTCGGCGATCTCGCGGTCATCGACGCCTCGATCAGCGAGGTCAACGCCGAGGTCCTCGTCAAGGCCGGTCTGATCCGCAAGGATGAGACGCTGGTCAAGATGCTGGGCGATGGTGAAATCACCCGGGCGCTGAAGGTCACCGCCAGCAAGTTCTCGGAATCGGCCAAGGCCAAGATCGAGAAGGCGGGTGGCCAGGCCATCGTCGCCTGAACCCGTTGCGGATTTCGGATTACGGACTGCGGATTTCCCCCTTCTCCGCAGTCCACTCCGTGAAGTAGTCCGCAATCCGCAGTCTCTAATCCGCACTCCTTCATGCTCTCTGCTTTCACGAATTCGCTGAAGATTCCCGAGCTTCGCCAGCGCATCTTCTACACGCTGTCGCTGCTGTTCATCGCCCGCGTGGCGGCGATCATCCCTCTGCCCGGCCTCGATCCGAAGCCGCTGCAGCAGTTCTTTGCGGACCAAACCGCCGCCGGCGGTGGCGCTCTGGTGGGCCTCTACAACATGTTCACGGGCGGCGCCCTCGTGAAAGGCGCGATTGGCGCACTGGGCATCATGCCCTACATCAGCGCCTCCATCATCTTTCAGCTGATGACGGCCGTCGTGCCGTTCCTCAGCCGTCTCCAGCAGGAGGGCGATGTTGGCCGGCAGAAGCTGACCCAGTACACCCGTTATGCGACCGTCCTCATCTGTCTCATCCAGGGCACGCTGCTGATCCTCGCGCTGGAGAACCCGGCCCGCTTGTTCCCGGGCTATGACGTGAACCTGTACGGCGAGATTGTG
>CAMAXB010000323.1 GCA_945862035.1 Opitutus sp. GAS368 | reverse complement strand
GGCTATCCGACCGCCGGCAATATCTCGATTTTCTTCTTCGCCCTCACGGTCGTGCTCGCCGCGAATCTTCGGGCCGCCGCACCCCATGTGGCGATGCCGGCCCCCCGGCAACCCATTCGGGACCCGGGAGCAACCGAGACGTCGAGGTGAGTCCGGCTGATCGGGCTATCTGCTGCCGGCCGTTCTGGGGGCGCAGTCTGGCCTCTTCGACGGGCTCAGGGTCCCGAGCGGGGCCGAGGAACTGCGCCCGGAATACGGATCGGATTGGCGTTCGATGGCGCCGCAAGCTGCGCCCCTGCCCGATGCTCGGGGTCGTCGGCCATCTGCTCTCCGCGGTGCCCGGGCGCTCCATCATCTGGGACATCATCCGCCACGGCAGGCACAAGTGAGAATTCGCGGTCGCAGCCTTGTCCGGGACGCCGGGCCCTCGTAGTTTGGCCACTTTTCCGATGTCCGCCACCGTCACCACGCCGTCCACCCTGCCTCCCCTTCGCCTCGTGCGCCGGCCGGAGCTACTCGCGCCGGCCGGCGACTGGGAGTGCGCCCGGGCGGCCGTGGAAAATGGAGCCGATGCGATCTATTTCGGCCTCGAACGCTTCAACGCCCGGATGCGGGCGAAAAACTTCACCCAGGCGGATCTGCCCGCGCTGATGGCATTCCTGCATCGTCGGGGCGTGCGCGGCTACGTGACTTTCAACACGCTGGTCTTCCCCAACGAGCTCGCCGAGGCCGAGGAGTATCTGTGGACCATCCTGGCCGCGGGCGTCGACGCCGCGATTGTGCAGGACGTCGGCATCTGCCGGATGATCCGGGCGCTGTCGCCGGATTTCCCGATCCACTGCTCGACCCAGATGACGATAACGAGCGTGGCCGGGGTCCGGTTTGCGCGCGAGCTCGGCGCCAATCTCGTCGTCCTCGCGCGCGAGAATTCGTTGCAGGAAATCAACGCGATCCAGGACGCAATCGCCCGCGACGCCTCCGCGCCCGGAGTCGTCGCCGAAGCGCCGGTCAAGCTCGAGGTCTTCGTGCATGGCGCCCTCTGCGTCGCGTACTCCGGCCAATGCCTGACGAGCGAGTCACTTGGCGGCCGATCGGCCAACCGCGGCGAATGCGCCCAGGCGTGCCGGATGCCTTACGACTTGATCGCCGATGGGCAGAAAGTGGAGCTCGGCGACCGGCGCTATCTCCTGAGCCCGCAGGATCTGGCGGGCATCGAAGTGCTCTCCGAGCTGGTCCAGAGCGGCGTCTCGTCCCTGAAGATCGAAGGCCGGCTCAAGTCGCCCGAATACGTGGCGAGCATCACGCGAGTGTATCGACAGGCCTTGGACAAGGTGATGGACGCGCAGGTGGAGAACTCCGATGCGGGGGCTGTGAGGCCATCGTCGCCGGCCGGTTCCGAATCTCTCAACCCCCAGCCCTCCACGCTCAACTCTTCTTCCGCCTCCTACGAACTCCAGATGGCGTTCTCCCGCGGGCTCTACACCGGCTGGTTCCGTGGGATCAACAACCAGGAACTGGCCCACGCGCGCTTCGGCACCAAGCGCGGGGTGTTCCTCGGCGAGGTCGCGCAGGTGGCCAACGAAAGCGTTTCACTTGCGCTCGTGGCGCCGCTGAAGCCCGGCGACGGCATCGTGTTCGACGCCGGCAAGCCGGATGAACGCGAGCAGGGCGGCCGGGTTTATCAGGTCGAGCCCTCGCGCGACGGACGCGAAACCGTCCTGCGCTTCGGCCAGGGCGACATCGACTGGCGCCGCGTCCAGGTCGGGCAACGGCTCTGGAAGACCAACGATCCCGCCCTCGAGCGGGAACTGCGGGCGACGTTTGCCGGTGAACAGGTGCGGTACCAGCGGCCCATCTCCCTCGAGGTTCATGGCCTCGCCGGTGCGCCGTTGACGTTGATCGCCCGCGACCGGGATGGCAACGTGGCCCAGCTGCAGTCCGCGCTTCCGCTGGCCGTCGCCGAACGGCAGCCACTGACGACCGAACGGCTGCGTGAGCAGCTCGGCCGGCTTGGCGGGACGCCCTTCACCCTTGGCGAGCTGACATCGCGGCTCGAGGGCAACGTCATCCTCCCGATCAGCGAGCTGAACCGGATGCGCCGCGAGGCTGCGGCCGAACTTGAACGGCAGGCGGCAACGCCGCGCCGATGGACGACTCAGGCCTTCACCCGCCCAGACTTTACCGCCGCGGCCCCGGCGCCGTCCGCGCCAGAACTCATTGCCGTGATCCGCAGCCTAGATCAGCTCGATGCCGCCTGGCAGGCCGGGGTGCGGACCCTTTATTGCGAGTTCGAAAACCCCAAGCGCTACCGCGATGCGGTCACCCGCTTCCGGGAGCGGCAGGCCGAGCTGGGCCCGACGGACGCAGCTCATGACTCCGGCAGCATCTGGGTCGCGCCCCCGCGGATCTTCAAGCCCGGCGAGGAATGGATTCTCCAGCAGGTGCGATCGTGCAACGCCGACGGCTACCTCGTCCGCAACTACGATCATCTCGCGTACTTCGCCGCGGATCGGAAGCGCGGCGACTTCTCCCTCAACGTCGCGAATCCCTGGACCGCGGATTACTTTATCCGCCACCACGGACTCGAGCGCGTGACGGCGAGCTACGATCTCAACATCGCCCAGCTCGAGGCGCTGCTGCGGACCGCGCCCGGGGCGTGGTTCGACATCACGATTCACCAGCACATGCCGATGTTTCACATGGAGCACTGCGTGTTCTGCGCGTTTCTTTCCACGGGTCGCGACTACCGCGACTGCGGCCGCCCTTGCGATTCCCAAGTCGTCTCACTGCGGGATCGCGTCGGCGCCGACCTGCCCCTCAAGGCCGATGCCGGCTGCCGGAACACCGTCTTCAACAATCGGGCGCAAACCGGTGCCGAGTATGTCTCGCGACTCCGCGATCTCGGGGCGCGGCAGTTCCGGGTCGAGTTTGTCAACGAGAGCCCCGCGGAGGTGCAGGACACGCTCCGTCGCTACCAGCAGCTCCTGCGCAACGAAATCAGCGGGGCCGACCTGTGGCGCGAGCTGAAGTTGCTCAACCAACTTGGTGTCACCCGCGGCCAGATGGAAACCGCCGCGCCGGTTCTGGCCCGCAAAGCCTGAACGGCTTGGCCA
>CAMAXB010000322.1 GCA_945862035.1 Opitutus sp. GAS368 | reverse complement strand
CGTCACGCCGGGCCGCGAGACCAGGTCCTGCACCTCGACACGCTCGCATGCCTCCTGCTGGCGCAACGCTGACTCGAACACGTCAATATCGCCCTGCGCCGCCGTCTGGGCCTGGATCTCCAGAGTGTAGAGGCCGCTCGTCGTCGTGCTCGTGAATTGGATCGAGGGCGGACGCGAGGCGCTCACCAGCGAGATCATCTCCATCGGCAGCAGGCGCCTCGACGCCAGTTCCTCGATCCGCGTCGCCAGCGACTGCTTGGTCATGATTTCGGCCACCGCCGGCGCCTGCACGTCACGCTCTGCGACCCGCGTCGCCAGAAGCGCCCGGCCACCCAAGAGGGCGACTTCGGTGAAGGCGCAGAGCCCGATCAGCGCCGCGAGCCCGACCAGACTACGCCAGAGCCAGCGGTCACGGGTGCGCGCGAGTGCAAGCGCGGCCAGTTCGGTCTTGTCCCGGACATCGAGCGCCGCCGCCGCATCTTCCGAAAACTCCACGTGCACGTCCCCGGACTGAAAAATAAAGCTCTCCCCTGCGGCCGGGCCCGCGACCGGCGCAGGCAACTCCACCACAGCCCGGCTGCCGGGAAACTCGCGCAGAACCGCTTCCCGCACAGCCCCGCGTTCGTCGGCGGTGGCCTCGGGCGTCCAACTGCCCACGCGCACCGCGGCCGGGACGCCGGAGTCATCATCAAAGTGCAGCGCCGTCAGCCCGTCCTCGCGGCTCAGCACCCACGTCGTCGCCCCCGCCGCAGGCGGCGCGCCAAGCAGCACCGCAAACGCCGGGGTCACCAGCTCAGCCGCCGTCCAGAGCGCAGTTTCCTCGGCGGCGAACCGCTTCCGATAGGCCGCGAACGCGAGCGCCCGCTTCGCCCCCGGCCGGGTGAAATGGCCCTGATACAGCTGCGCGACGGGAAAGGGCGACACTGCCTCCAGCGCCAACTCCACCTGAGCAGCGACCGATCCCGCCTCTTGGCCATCAGCCAGGGCGACGGTCGTCGTGAAGAAACGATCATCCGGCAGCAGGGCGATCGGTCGCACCAAGGGAAGCGTGGATGAGGAGGAGGAAGACATGCTCAGAGCGTTTCGCCAGCTTGCGCCGACGCGACCACGGACATCGCAGCATTTTCGGTGATTTCCAAGAGAGTAAACGGGTAATTGAGCTCGGCCAATGGCGTGGCGGTCGCCGCAACCGTTCCCGTCTGACCCGCGGCAGCCGCGGTGGTTGCCCCCGGGACTCTCACGGGCGTGACCGGCCGGGCGCCGTTGGGCGGAGCGACCAACGCGTTCAACTGGAACGACGAACGTCCCTGCCGCACGGTTACCGTGATTCGCAGCGCCCGAATCTGCGCAGCAAACCCGGAGGCCACCGATTGGGCCCCAAGCACAAGGCCGGCATCTTCCGGCGCATGGAAAAAACCCGGCCCTTCCGCCAGATAGTTTCCGGTTCCTGCAAAGTAGTCCCGCAGCTGCGACCGCTGCGTCTCCGTGTACGCGGCCAAGGCGACGAAGACGGCATCGGGTGCTCCATTCACATTCGGACGTGGGTAGGCGTAAAGCGACACGGCCTCAGCAAAGCGCGCCGCGAGCGCGTTGGGATTGCCGGCCTCGTCGAGAAAGAATTCACGCGCCACGTCAATCGACGCGAGTTCGCGAAACGAGCGGAGCGAACGTCCGGGCGGCGCGAAAGGCAACGGCGCACGCTCATAGTCATCGGCCCGCGGCGCACCGGCCGTGACCGGCACATAGTCCGCCCGGATCCAGCCGAGCAGCGCATCGGAGAGGCGCTCCGCGTCGTTCGGGGCGAGGCCCTCGTGCGTGAAGAGCGCCACCAGCGTCAGGAATTCCGTGTTCGGCAGCGGCAGCTTGCCTGATTCGTCGGCCAAGCTCACCTCCACCGTCCGGCCCTCCATCGCCGGCGTGTAGCCCACCCAGCCCAGCGGATCACTCCACCCCTCGGCCGGACTGCGCAGGGCGCCGCCCACCAGGCGAAAATCCTCCAACACCGCCAGCGTCGTCTCTAGCGCCGAGTACGCTTCGGACCGGAGCCGCGCGGCATCCGCCACGCGCGCCTCGACCAGCAGGTCGTCCCCCGCCCGCTCGACAAACGCGAGCAGCGCCATCGCGGCAAAGACGAGCGTCACAAGCACGATCACCAATACCGAACCCCGCCGCGGCCAATCCATCGTGTAACCCAATAGGTTACACGATGGGCCGCGTTCGGGTGGCGGGAGGCAGGGGGCGGAGGCGGGCATGGGTCGGGTCGGATCGGATCGGCTCGGGTTGATCAGTAAACGGGCAGTCCCTCGGTGGCCGTCGGGAGCGTGATGAGGCTGTCGCGCTTAAGCGCTCCATGGGTGAAGCTCAGGCGCAGACGCCCGGGGCGCTCGAGTTCGCCGGTGGCGGTCTTGCGGAGCGCGGGGACCGTCTCCCATTTCCGGAAGGCCGGGTCGTAGTACTCGTAGGCGATTCCGGTCGCGAGCGGGGTGAGCACCAGTTCGCGCGGCGCGTCGGACTCGAAATCACGTTCCAGTCGCGAGTGCCAGAGTAGCACTAGGCCAACCTCGCGGCGCACCGCGAGGGCGCAGACCACGTCCGGCAGCGGTCGCTCCGGCCAAGTGAACAGGCGGCTGCCGGCGGGCAGCTCAAACGTAAGCAACTCCTCGGTCACCCCCGCCTCGTTGCGCACCTCGGCCGGGGCGATGCCCGGGCGGTCGCGCGCCGCCGTCGGCGGCAGCGCGGCCGCGCGGAGTTCGCTTTCGAGGTAGCGGGTCACGGCGCGCACGTGCTGGTCGAAGCGCCGGGGCTCGAGGTTGCGCCCCCAGAGTTCCGTCATGGAAAAGATAAAGGTATTGAGGCCGACCATCACCAGACCGACCAGAGCCAGGGCGAGCATCATCTCGACCAGGGTGAAACCGCGGCGGGACCGGCTCATCGGTTGGTGCCTCCCACGCGGCCCTGAAGTTTGAGCATTCGGTCGCGCGCCTCAGCCCGCAGCGTGTCCCGCTCAAGCTCCTCGGACCAGGTCGGGCGCAGCAGACGGAAGACCTCGGTCACCGTTTCAACGCGTCCCGTGCCGGCCTCGGTCAGTTCGCAAGTGAAGGTGACCACGAAGAGATCCGCAACGCCGGCCGGCTCGATCTCGGCCCG
>CAMAXB010000321.1 GCA_945862035.1 Opitutus sp. GAS368 | reverse complement strand
TCCTCGGTCAGCTTGATCGCATCCTCCGCGCTGGCGACCGGCTCGCGATTGATCTCGGTGATGACCTCACCCGGCTGGAGGCCCGCCTTGGCGGCCGCCGAGTCGGGCGCGACCTCCGTGATCAACGCGCCCCTGAGCCGGCTCGGGATGTCGAACTCGCGCCTGGCGCGGGGATCGAGATCCGCGACCGCCACGCCATTCAGCGCGCCCTCCTCCTCCACCGTCGAGCGGGAGGAACGGTTGCGACTGGCGCCCGCCACGCGGCGGTCGGAGGGCTGGTTGCCCACCTGGAGCTCAATTTTTTCGGTCTCGCCATCGCGGAGGACGGTCGCGGGGACCGTCGAACCCGGCGCGATGCCGGCCACCGTCAGCTTGAGCCGACGGGAGTCATTGATGGAGCGACCATTGATTTCCGTCACAACATCGCCCGGCTCGAGGCCACTCTTGTCGGCCGGGCTGCCCGCGAGCACATCCGCGATCAGCGCTCCACCCTTGTCCTTGAGATCAAAGCCCGCCGCAAGATCCGCCGTAACGTCCTGCACCGACACGCCGAGGTAGCCGCGCACGACCTCGCCGTTTGCGACGAGCTGCTCCATGACATTGCGGGCGAGATTACTCGGGATCGCGAAACCGATTCCCTGGAAGCCACCGCTGCGGCTGAGGATCGCCGTGTTGATGCCGATCAGGCGGCCCTTGAGGTCGACAAGCGCGCCGCCGGAATTGCCCGGGTTGATGGCGGCATCCGTCTGGATGAAGTCCTCGTAGTCGAGCCCGAGCGAAGCGCGACCCAGCGCGCCGACCATGCCACTCGTCACCGTCTGGCCGATGCCGAAGGGATTGCCCACCGCCAGCACGCGATCGCCGACCTCGAGCGTGTCGCTGTCGGCAAATGTCACCGCCGGCAGATCCTTGGCGGTGACCTTGATCACGGCGAGGTCGGTCTGTGGGTCCGTACCCACGACCTTGGCCTTGAGTTCGCGGCCGTCGTTGAAGGAGACCGTGATCACATCCGCGCCGTTGACGACGTGGTTGTTGGTCAGGATGTAGCCGTCCTCGCTCACGACGACGCCCGAACCCAGCCCCTCGGACGGCGGCTGACGCAGCTGGCGCTCCAGCCCACCGAAGAACTGGCGGAAGCGCGGATCCTGCATGAAGGGGGGCAGTTCATCGGCGGTGACCGTGCGGGCGCGCTCGGTTACCTGGACCTTGACGACGGCGGGCGCGACGCGCTTCACCACCGGTGAATAGCTGGACGGCTCCACCACGGCGGAGCGCTCGAGCGGCTTCTCGTCGACCTTGACGGCGACTTTGGCGGAGGCGTCGTTGGCGGCAAACGCGGCAGCGGCCCAGACGAGGCCGCCCGCGGCAAGGGCCGCGGCAGCAAAGCCGGTGACGCGGCGCAGAAGGGAGGAGGAGCGGGATTCGTGATTCATGGCGTGAGAGAAAACAGGTGAGGATTTCTGTGTGATACGCCCCCACTATAACCCACGCCCCTTGCCCCAGCCTTTCCGCAACTTTACGTTTTTGTAAGGTTCGGGGTCCGCCGGCGCTGGCTTGGAAACTGCTTGCCAGCCTCGTCCCGCTTGACGCGTCTGCTAAGCTGTTCCTCTCGATGAAGCCTCGCTCCACCCGCCTGACCCGCCCGCCTGCCCTCTGGCAGCGGCTTGTGGCGTCCGGGTGCTTGGGCTTGGTCTTGGCGCTGAACCTCCTGAGCGCATCACCCGAGCTTCACGCCTGGCTCCACGAGGCCCACGCGGACGCTGCACACGGCGACTGCGAGCATGGCCACGAGGCCGAGCAGGCTCCGGTCGGCCATGCCCAGCATGACGACGATGCCGCCTGCGTCATCACCCAGTTTGCCAATGGCCAGGTCGGCGCCGAAGCGGCGCTGACCGTGGTGGTCTCTGCGACCCTGCGCCAGATCGCAATCCTGCCGGACCGCACGGCCCCCTTCGTGGGGCGTTCGCACGTCCTGCTTCCCCCGGGCTGCGGCCCTCCTCAGGTCTGAGCCTTCGCTGACTGCCACCCAGGCCCGCGCGGCCTCGGTGTTTTCCGCACCTGCGTCCCGCCGGAACTGCGTGCGTCTCTCCCCACCTAGTCCTTCTGCCACCGATCACGGGACCCCGCTTCAATTACCTCTCGGGAGAAAAGCTTTCGGGCCACCGACCAAAGCGTCGGCGCACTCGCCGCCCGCTCCATTCGCGTCCGTTAACCATCCGTACCCATGAAAACCAGATCCCTCCTCCTCACCGGAGTTCTCCTCGCCGCGGCCGTGCTCGCCGGCTGCTCGAAATCCGCCACCACCGAAACCGCCAAGAAGAACCACGGTCATGTCGCGCCCCACGGCGGCGTGCTCGTCGAAATCGGCGATCACCAGTTCAATGTCGAGTTCGTGCACGACGAGGAGACCGGCAAGCTGTCGGCCTACACGCTCGACGCCCACGCGGAAAATTTCCTCCGTACAGCCATGACCGCCTTCGATGTGGTCGTGAGCGCCGGCGGCGAGGTCCGCACGGTCTCGTTCAAGCCGGTGGCCAACACGGCCTCGGGCGAAACCGTGGGCGACACCTCCCAATACGACGCCACCGACCCTTGGCTGAAGGACAAGCATGCCTTCGCCGGAATCATTGGAAAAATCGATTTCCGTGGTACGGTCTTCACCGACGTCCCCTTCCGGTTCACGGAAGCCAAGGACGACGACCATGATCACGAGAAACATTAAGCGCCTCCCCGCTCTTCTGATCCTGAGCCTCGGGCTCACGGCGTGCTGGGCGGCGGGGGTATCCGCCGCCCAGCCCTCCGCAGCCACGTCGCCGATTCCCCGCGTCGGTTTCGACCGCCTTGCGGGCTTTCCCTTCACGATCCCGACTCCGCCCGCCACCGCCAACCAGGTCCTGCGCCAGATCCCCGACGATCTCCGCGCCCTCGATGGCAAGACCGTGGTCGTCACCGGCTTCATGCTGCCGGTGCGGGTCGAGGCCGGCATCACCACCGAATTCCTGCTCATGAGCTCCTCGCAGCTGTGCTGCTTTGGCGTCACGCCCGCGATGAACGCCTGGATCGCCGTCAAGATGCCCAAGGGCACACCCGCCAAACAGGACGTGCCCCTCTCCTTCCGCGGCCGGCTCCGCGTCGCCCCGCAGTGGGACG
>CAMAXB010000320.1 GCA_945862035.1 Opitutus sp. GAS368 | reverse complement strand
GATCAATCAACCCGGAGGTCTGGCACTAAGCAAGTCGCCTGCCCAGTCCGCCAGTCGGGAAGGGAGAACGAGGTCCGCATCACACGTGGAGGCGCGGGACGTCCTCGGGCCGTGGCACGAGGGCTCCGATTGTCCCGCCTCTTGTCAGCGCTCCGTGGGCATCCGGTCGAGTTCGGTGCGGGCTCCAGCGTGGTTGGGATCGATCTTCAGGACGGCCTCGAAGGCGGCCCGGGCGGCGGACGCGCTTCCGGACTTCGTGAGGGCCTGGCCGAGCCGGTAGTTAACCGAGGCGTGACCGACCGAACGGGGCGGCGGCGTGAGTGTGAGGCAGGTCTGCAGGGCCGCGATGCCGCGATCGAGTGCGACACCGTGCTCGGCCGCGGTGCGCCCGATGAAGTAGAGAGCCTGGAAGTCGTTGGGTGATCCCTGAAGAAGTGCTTCGACCAAGCTGATCGCTTCGACGTAGTTCTTTTCGCGCGCCTGGAGTCCGGCGAACGCGAGCGTGGCCGCGCGGGCGTCGAGCGGGCGCAGGGCTTCGGCCTGCGCATAGGCCTTGTCGATTCCGCCTCCGGCGATGCCGGGAGCCTGGGCATAGAACTCGAGGATTGCCTGGCGGTAGGACACGTTGCGGGGTTCCAGCGCCACGGCTTGCTCGAGGGCGAGGCGCCCTTTCTTGACCCGGCCGAGGGCCTTGAAGGACAGGCCGAGTCGCCCTGCCTGCTGCATGGAGGCCGCCCCGAGCTGGAACTGGTATTCGGCCTGGTTCGGGGCGAGTTCCACCGCTCGTTCAAGGTGCGGCAGGGACTCAGCAATCTGCTGACGGGCGAGGGCCAGGCGTCCAAGGTAGAAGTGGGCCTCGGCGTCATCGGGCCGGATCGCGATCCGCGCAGCAAAGGCGGCCTCGGCCTCCGGGTAGCGCCGCTCCTCGAAGAGCGCGCGTGCGTCAGCGGTGGAAGTTTGCGCGCCGATCAGGGTGCAGATCAGCAAGGGCAGCAGGAGGGCGAAACGCGGCGACACGATGAAGGTGGGACCGGCAAAAGGAGGAGCTTTTTTCCGGGACTTGTAAAGTAACGGTCGCAGGTGCCGCCAAGCGGTGGCAGCCCGGATCGGCGCGTCCACGAGCGGGAGAATTCAACCCATCCCGCCTGCGCGGCTAGAGGAGCTCGACCAGAGGGACGGAGGGCTGGCTGTAGCCATGCCAGAAGGCCTCAATCAGGACTGGATCCGGCGGACCATCGATCGCGATGAATCGGTAGCGGGACCGATAGGGCTCTCCCGGGTTGATCTGCCACTGGCCCATCTGGGATGGAATGAAGCAGAAGTAGGGATCGTCAGGGGGAATACGGATGGGCTGGGGTGCCCGGAAATTTTCCGGATGGCCAAGGACCGTGGCGCCGGCCGCGCGCCCGTCAACGTCGCCCCAGAAATGCACCCAGCGGGCGCGGGAGGCATTGGCCTTGATTCGGTCATCGATGCCCTCCGACGTGAGAATTCGGGCGTTGAGCTCTCCTTGCCACGAGGCGGCCCCCCGAAAGGCGAGCCCGCCATAGTGAAACTCCGGCAGCATCAATGGATCGTTTGTCGCGCAGGTCTGTACACTATCCAGATCAAACACGTGCACGGGGCGGGCCGTACCGGGCATCGCATAAGCCGTGAGTGTCCATGATTCGTTGAGCGCGGTTACGGGGGCTGGACCGCTGAGATCGACCATGTCCTGACGGGAAACAAAGCCGCCGTGGACCGGGCCCTCCCAGACTTTCTCGAGGCCCATGAAATCAACCCGGGCCGAGAGCCGGCCGACATTCCAGAAATCGGGCGTCCGACCCTGGAACTGCGTTTTCGTCCAAGGCGACCAAATCCCATAATGGTGCAGGTGATCGGTGGGGTAGCTATCGGTGATCTGCGCTCCGCCGGGTGTCATCAGCTGATTGATGAAGCCGGAGCGGGCAAACTTAGACTCGATTCCCGCGCGCGGGAAGGGCTCCGGTGTGAGCCAGAAATTGAGCAGGGGCTGCCCACCCACCTGCAGGGCAAGGCGATCGGTGGACGAGCGAGCGGTGATCGCGGCGACCGGAGCCGCGCTGGATGCGGCGAGGGTAAACACCGGGCTGAACCCTGCGGGCAGCGCGGATATCACGAATCGGGCTTCGCGATCAGCACTGATCTGAACGGGGATCGAGGTGCCGCGGGCGTCGCGTAGGGTGGCGTTGGCCGGTGCCGCCGACGGCAGCGGGAAGGAGACGACGATCCCCGCCCGGTCCATACCGGCGGCGGGAACGGTGATCCTGAAGGCCGCTCCGGCAGAACGGGCCGGGATGAGGGAAAGCAAAAGAGCAAGAACGACAAAACGTAAAAGGCGCATAGCGACGGCACGAGGTTGGCCGAAGTGACACTGCCCGTCGAGCGGAACCCAGCCTCACGCCGGCAGACCAAGGAGCGCAGTACAGCCCGAGGAACCGGTTCTATGCCCAAGGCGAGCCGATCGCCTTGCTCCTCGGCCACCTTGCGAAGGAGCCGGAGTCTGCTGCCGGCCCCCTCGGATTTGTTGGCAAGAAGGGGACGAACGGGCTCGGGGCGTTCGCGATGCCGGGCCCGTCGCCCTCGATGAAGAGATTGACCGCTCCGGCCGCGCGTTTGCAGCCAAGCGTGACCGCTTTGAGTTGAGGAGGGCGAGGCGTACGTCAAAGGCCGCGCCGTACCTCGGTACGAGGGACTCGACGGGAAGGGGGCCGGGTCGAGGGAATCCTGGCGAGTCGGAAAAAGGCGCCGCGGGAAAGGCCGCGACCGGAGCAAGCAACAGGAGTTTGACGGCGTGTTGGATGGGAGAGCCTGTATCCCTCTCCGCTCTTCGCACGGGCCGTCGCAACGCGGCTTTAATGTTTTAATTGTTTGAAAGAATCGGATGCGATTCCAATGCAGGCGTGGTTTACCGAGAAGTTTTCCTTGGGGGTTCGTTCACGGGAGCGCTCAATTCAGCGAATTGGACGTTGGTAGGAGCCGCGTGCGGCTTGCCGCCCGTCGGTTGCTCAGGCAGCCTCTGGTTACCCCATCATGCGTGAAGCCCGCTTCATTCTGGCCCTCGATCAGGGCACCACCAGCTCGCGTGCGCTGGTTATCGATCGCCGCGGACGGGTGGCTTCATCGGCACAGCGCGAGATCACGCAGCA
>CAMAXB010000319.1 GCA_945862035.1 Opitutus sp. GAS368 | reverse complement strand
CCGTAAAGAAAGATGTTGATCGCTACGATCGACGACACCGTGGCCCGGCTCCACTGGAACTCATTTCCCAGCGGCAGCAGCATCACCCCCGGCGCGGCGCGTGCGCCCGCCGCCGCCAGCAGGACGACGAACGTCACCCCCGCGGCGATCCAGGCATAGTGAAGGCGGGGAGGGGAGGCAGTGCTCACGAAGCCCGAGACCATCCCGCCCGCCAATCCGGTGCAAGCCGCCACCAGCCGTTCATTCAAAAAACAGCAGGTCAGATTTTCTGGTAAGTCCCCCGTTTTGCCGGGACCACAACGGCGTCTCGGCGGACGTCGCCCGCCGGCGGCAGCCGGGGATGGCCTCCTCGGCCCTCGCCGCCTGCTCGCGCGGTGCCCCTCGGCGCGAGGGTGGTTTTAAGCGCCGCGCGACCCTCACGGGTCGTCGTCACCAAGGTGGGTGAGGATGGAGGCGGGCGCGAGCGTGGCATCGTCGCTTTCCGGGCCTGGCTCCCGCCGCCCGGGTCACTTCGCGGGAACCACGGGCCGACGCCGGGCCACCCTCCACGCCAGCCGAACGGGTGGAAACCCGCTTCGCTTTTCTAAGCGAGTTGGGGTTGTGCCCAACCGCCGGTCCCGCTTCGGTCGCGCGCCCTCCATGGATCCGCTTTCGCCCCTCCTCGCCGACAACGCGCGCCCGATCAATCCCGGTTCACGGTTCATCATCGTCGCACCGGCCCTCGCCTCGGGTCGATCGCGATCCGACGGCTTTCAGCGAGTGGCCGCACTCCCCGTCGCACTTTGGGTTGTGCCTGCGCAGCCCAACCTTCTCGGCCGGCAAAACGAGGGGAGCCTGTGCTGACGGAGATCATGGCCACGCTCATTTTTACAACCAATGACTTCCTGATCTCCACAACCCTCCTCGGTCTCTTCTTTCCTGTCCTTCTTCTGGCTGGAGGGGCACCCAATCTCTTGACCCTCGGCTCTGGCCTTGGGCTGATCCTGAGCCTGGGTGGTCTGCAATTGGTCTGGCTGAGTCAAGTCCTCGACGGCAGATTCCGAGGGCCATGGTCGCTCCGCTTCATCCCCTCGGTTGTTGTTTCGCGGGCGAGGCCAGCCACGCACCGGCAAGATGAGGCGGGATTATTCGCATGATTGACGCAATCCAAGCCAACCTCCTCTCGCCGGCGGTCCTGTTCTTCGTACTCGGCGTCATTGCCGCGGTCGTTCGCAGCGACCTGAGATTTCCCGAGCCCCTCTACATCGGGCTCACGATTTATCTGCTGGTGTCGATCGGCTTCAAGGGTGGGGTGGCCATCGCCGAGGCCGGCCTCAGCGACGTCTGGCTGCCCTCGTTGGCGGCGATTGGGCTTGGCGCGGCCATCCCGCTCTGGACCTACCCGATTCTGCGCCGTGGCGGCGGGCTCTCCGCGGTCGATTCCGCCGCGATCGCGGCTCACTACGGCTCGGTCAGCGCCGTGACGTTCATCGCCGCCACGAACTACCTGAACGCGATTGGCGAACCCTTCGAAAACTATGCGAGCGCCTTCCTCGCGATCATGGAGTCACCCGCGATCCTGATTGGCGTCGTGCTCGGCCGCCTTGGGTCCGGACAACTCAGCCCCTCGGGCGCGGCCACTGCGTCGCTACGGAGCCTGGTCCACGAGGCCCTTTGCGGGCGCAGCGTGCTGCTGCTCACCGGCGCGCTGGTGGTCGGTGCGATCAGCGGGCCGGCCGGTATGGCCAAGGTCGAACCCTTCTTCGTCGCGCCCTTTCAGGGTGTGCTCGCCCTTTTCCTGCTGGAGATGGGAACCGTCGCCGGCCGCCGCCTCGGAGACTTGCGCAAGGTCGGGCCCTTCCTGCTCGCGTTCGGTATCCTCATCCCGCTGGTGAACGGCGTCCTCGGCGTGCTGCTGGGACACGCGACCGGGCTCAGTCTCGGGGGTGCCACCCTGCTAGGGGTGCTCTCCGCCAGCGCGTCGTACATCGCCGCCCCCGCCGCGATTCGTGTTTCCCTGCCGGAGGCCAATCCGACGCTGTCGCTCACGGCCTCGCTGGGCATCACCTTTCCCTTCAATCTCACGCTGGGGATTCCCTTCTTCCTCGCCTTTGCCCGCTGGCTCTACCCCTGACGATCCATGCCCACGCACCCCATGACGCTTCTCACCATCGTCTGCGAAGCACACGCCCGCGGGCGGGTGCTCGACCTGCTGCGCACCACAGGTGCGCAGGGTTGGACGCTTTTTCCCGTCGAAGGCACCGGCGCCCAAGGTGGGCGGCCGGCCGATATCCCGGAGTACACCAATCTCCAGATCGAGGTGATCGTGAAACCCGCCGTGGCCACGCAGATCCTCGAGCAGCTGGGCCGTGACTTCTTCCCGCGCTACGCGATGGTGGCGTTCACGTCCGAGATCCAGGTGCTCCGGGCGGAAAAGTTTTGAGCCGGGCGGTCAGTTCAGCAGCCATTGGCGGAGCACCTCGATGAGCTGCACCGCTGCTTCGCCGAGAAACACAAAGTACGCGATGCCGGCCGCAAACACGGCATAGGCCAGAATCACCACCACGCCGTCGCGCGCCAGCAACCCACCCGCCATCAGGATCACCACCCAGGCCGGAAAGGAATTGGTGAACGGGATGGGCAGCGGCAGAAGCAGCGTCAGCGCGGCGAGGACCATGAGCAGGGCGTGAATCTGCCGGACCCAGCCGAACTCCGTGACCACGGCGAGCCGTGGACGCAGGAATTTCTCAAGGAAGCGGATCACGCCCGCGGCCACCTTGACCAGCTTGTCGAAGAAGCCTGCCGGAATTTCCCGCCGCTGCAGTCCCTTCGGCAGAAAAGGCCGCTGACCGAGCGTCAACCGGAGCGCGATCAGCGCGATCGCCACGCCGAAAGGGGTCGACAGGCCAGGCAGCGGAATCGGCGTGATGAAGGGCAGGGCGAGCAGGATCAGTAGGAGGGAGTACGATCGGCCACCGAGGGTCTGGATCACGTCGCGGAGCGTCAGGATCTCGGTGCGCGAACGCTCCTGCAGGCCGACCAGCTCGTCCGACAGCTTGCGGGGCGGGGCCAGGTTCAGGGGGAGCCGGCCACGGCGGCCGGGCGGAACATCCGGGGCAGCGGAGTCGCTCATGTGCCGCGCTTGTTTCCGTAGAGCTCGATGTGCAGGCGATGGGCGTAGCGGTAGCCACGCGCCTTGCAGAGCTCACCCAG
>CAMAXB010000318.1 GCA_945862035.1 Opitutus sp. GAS368 | reverse complement strand
AGCGTGTTGGCGGCCAAATCGAACCGGCCGCCCTGGGCGAAGAGCGTGCCCGGCGGACGGCGGAAATTGATCGCAATCTCCGACACGCGCCGCGCCAGCCGCTTGCCGGATCGCACATAGAAGGGCACGCCCTGCCAGCGCCAGTTGTTAATCGAGAGCCGCAGCGCCACGTAGGTTTCGGTCGCCGACTGGCCATCGATGCCCTCCTCCTCGAGGTAGCCGGGCACAGGCTTCCCGCCCGTCAGGCCCGGGCCGAATTGGGCGCGGGCCACGTCGCCATGCGGCCCGATCGTGAGCGGCTGGATCGCCCGGAGGAGCTTCACCTTTTCGTCACGAATCGCCTCCGCCTCGAGCGACACCGGCGGCTCCATCGCGGTCAGGGCGACGAGCTGCATGGTGTGGTTCTGGATCATGTCGCGCAGCGCGCCGCTCTGCTCATAGTAGCCGCCGCGCGTGCCCACGCCGTGCTCCTCCGCGACCGTGATCTGGACGCTCGCGATGAAATTCCGGTTCCACAGCGGCTCGAAAATCGAGTTGGCAAACCGCTGCACGAGGAGGTCCTGCACGGTCTCCTTGCCGAGATAGTGATCGATGCGGAAGACCTGCTCCTCTCGGAACACGCCGCGAATCGTGCCGTTGAGCTGGCGCGCGGACTCGAGGTCGCGGCCAAACGGCTTCTCGATCACGACTTTCGAGTGATGCGGCAGCCCGAGGTGCTTCGCCGCCAGCCCGCTGGCCCCGAGATTCTCGATGATGGGCGCGAACACCGACGGCGGCGTCGAGATGTAGAACAGCCGCTGCACATCGCGGCCCAGGCCGTCCTCGATCGCATCGATGTGCCGCGCGAGCCGATCGAAGGCCGGGGCCTCGTCGTAGCCGCCGGCAACGTAGCTCGTGTGCCGGGCCACCCGCTCCCAGACGCCGGGATTCAACTCGCGCCGCGAGAACTCCTCGACCGCCTCGCGCGCCAGGGTCCGAAACTCGTCGTCCGACATCGGCTTGCGGCCATAGCCAACCAGGAAGAAGTCCGCCGGCAGCAGGTTGTCGTGGCTCAGGTTGTAAATCGCCGGGATGAGCTTCCGCGCGGTGAGATCGCCGGAGGCGCCAAAGATGACCACCACCGTCGGAGGCGCTCCGCGATGTTTGCTCAGCCCGTGCAAAAACGGATGACGCTGTGTCTCGGCCATGGTGCGGCAGTCTCCGGCCCGCTCCCGGCGTCGCGCAAGGGAAATGCTGGACGCAAGACACACTCACTCGCCGGCGCGGAAGTACTTCGAGAAGAGCGGGACGTTCTCGAAGTGCAGCACCGTGGGCCCGGAAAGCGTCCCCGGTTCCGGGCCGACGATCTCCACGATGTCGAACCGGAAAGTCCGCGGCCGCGATCGGAGCCCGGCCAGGTAGGCCTTGATGGCCCGCCGGAGGACCCGGCGCTTGCGGGCATTGACCGCATAGTAGCCCGGGACGAGGGCGCCGGCGGCCCGGGCCTTCACCTCGACAAACACCACCGTCTCGCCCACCCGGCCCACCAGATCGATTTCCTCCCGCTCGTCCTGCGGATTGCGCCAGTTCCGCACCACCAATTGGAAGCCCCGTTCGCGCCGCAGCCAGCGCGCGGCGAGCCGTTCTTCGCGGGCGCCCAGGGAAAGCGGCGCACCCCAGCGCCAAAGTTCCCGCCAGCAACGCAGCACGTGTAGGTATTTTCCGTCGTCGGGAGGCACGGGAAGATTTCCTCATTGCGACGTCTCGGGCCAGCTCTGACAATTGAACCAACACCCTCTTTTCGGGACTAGAAAATGGCATCCAACAATATCGCTGGCACGCTGCGTCGCTCGCTGCTCATCAAGGTCATCTCCAAGCCCGCGCCCAGCCGGGAGGACGTCGCCTCGGTCATTGAGCTCACCGCCTCCAAGGTCGTCGAGGCGCTCCAGGCGCAGTCGATGACGTTCTACCTGGTCGAGGGCAACGAGATCGCCTTCAAGCAGGTCTACTACTCGCCCACCCTCTGGGCCGGCGACGCGGTAAAGGAAAAGAAATTCCACGAGACGCAGGCCAAGTTGCTCCAGCTCCGGATCCCCACCGGCAAGGGCATCGTCGGCAAGGTCATCGAATCGGGGGAACCGATCTTTTTCCGCAACACGGAGAGCCAGGCGCCGTTCATGCAGTCGATGGCGCAGACCACCGGCTTCGAGGTCCGGTCGATGCTCACCGTTCCGCTCAAGACCACGATCACGCTCGGCGCGATTCAGGTCCTGAACAAGGAGATGTCCGCCGGCACCGAGGGCGAGTTCACCGAGAAGGACCTCAGTCTCCTCAAGGAGGTCGCCGAATACTCCTCGACCATGATTCACCGGATGGTCGATCCGAAGTTCGTGCCGAACGCGGAGGACACCGCCCGCTTTGTCGCGAAGCTCACCGATCTTCCGCTCGTCACCAAAATCGAGGACATCGAGATCGACGAGAAGCTGATCGAGGTCACCGGCGACGCGATCATCCGCCGCGAGGGCATTTTCCCGCACAAGCGGATGAGCCCGAACTCCGTCGCGGTGCTGATGTCCAACCCGCTCGACTACGCCAAGCGCGAGTCGTTCTCCCAGGCGACGGAAATGTCGATCGAGGAGGTCAGCGTCGTTTCCGCCACGCTCTTCGAATCCCTGCTGAAGAAGTTCTTCAAGGACACCAAGGCCGCGGCCCCCGGCTCCGAGGACGTCGACATCAGCGCCGTCGCCGATGTCATCAGCAACGCCTACAACGCGGACGGCCCCACCGCGGGCGTCAGCGCCGCCGATCTCGAGAACGAGGACTCGGCCCCGATCGTCCAGCTCACCAACCGGATTATCGAGGACGCCTATGTTTCCGGCGCGTCCGACATCCACATCGAGCCGATGGAGAAGGACCTGGTCGTTCGGTACCGGATCGACGGTCTCTGTCAGGAAAAGCTCCGGCTCCCGAAACAGGTCGCGAACTCGATGGTCACGCGCCTGAAGATCATGTGCAATCTGGACATCTCGGAGCGCCGCCTGCCGCAGGACGGGCGCATCGTGTTCAAGAAGTACACGAAGAAGAACATCGACATCGATCTGCGCGTCGCCACCGGCCCGATGAATCACGGTGAGAAGGTGGTCATGCGTATCCTGGACAAGACCAAGAGCACGCTTCCCCTGCCCGCCCTCGGTTTCTCCGAGGAGAACCTGGCCAA
>CAMAXB010000317.1 GCA_945862035.1 Opitutus sp. GAS368 | reverse complement strand
CATACTCGTAGGCGAAGCCGGTGCCGCCATTGACGCCCAGCGTGCGGATAATGTGCAGAATGACGTCCTTGGCGTACACGCCGGCCGGCAGCTTGCCGTTGACCTCGATTCGGCGGACCTTGAGGGCGCCGAGCGCCATCGTCTGGGTCGCGAGCACGTCGCGCACCTGGCTCGTGCCAATGCCGAAGGCGATCGCGCCGAACGCGCCGTGGGTCGACGTGTGCGAATCGCCGCAGGCGATCGTGGTGCCCGGCTGGGTAATGCCCTGCTCGGGGCCGACGATGTGCACGATGCCCTGCTTGCCCGTCGCGCGATCAAAGAAGGTGATGCCAAAATCCGCGCAGTTCTTGCGCAGCTCGTCCATCATGGCCTGGGCCAGCGGATCATGATACGGCTCGACCACCTGGTCGGTCGGCACGATGTGGTCGACCGTGGCAAACGTGCGGTGCGGCATGAGGACCTTGAGGCCCAGATCGCGCACCATGCCGAACGCCTGCGGGCTCGTGACCTCATGAATCAGGTGCGTGCCGATGAGGAGCTGGGTCTGGCCGTTGGCCAGCGTGCGCACGGTGTGCGCGTCCCAGACTTTCTGGAAGAGTGATTTTGCCATGGTCGTGAAGGGATCGATGGAGGGTGGACGCGGACCGCCGCGAATCCAACGACTGCCATCGTAGCATACACTTGCCATGCCCGAAAATACTTGTTTCGCATTGATTGATGCCTCGTGAGTATCAATTCCCGTTCGAGCTCCGCCACCTCGTTTACTTCCGCGAGGTCGCGCGCACCCTCCATTTCCGCAAGGCGGCAGAGTCGCTGGGCGTCGCCCAGCCGGCGCTCAGCCGGCAGATCGCGCAGCTGGAGGCATCGCTCACCGCCAAGCTGCTCAACCGGACCCAGCGGCGCGTCGAGCTGACGCCGGCGGGCCGGGTGCTGCTCGAGCGCATGGAGCCCCTGCTACGTGCCCTCAACGGCATCCCACGCGAACTGCGGGCGGTGGCGGGCGGCGAGGTGGGCCACCTGCGCGTGGCCTTCACGGGCCTCGCGATGGCCACGGTGCTCCCGCGGATCCTCCGCGAGTTTCACAAACGGCATCCGGGGATCCGGCTGGAGCTCAATGAGTCTCCCACCGCGGCCCAGCTTCCGGCGCTCCGGGCGGGCGAACTCGCCTGTGGCTTCTTTCATCCGGAGGGCGAGCCCTCACCCGGCATCTCGACCCACCTCCTGCTGCAAGAAAAGAACGGCATCCTGCTTCCCGCCGATCACCCCCTCGCCCGGCGCCGTGCCCTGCGTCTGCGCGAGCTCGCCACCACACCCTTCGTGCTCTTCCCGCGCGAAAACAACCCCGGGTTCTACGACCGCGTGCTCACCGCGTTTCGCGACGCCGGCGTGAGTCCCCTCATCGCCGAGGAGGTCTGGCCCCGCGCCAACGGGGTGGGTCTGGTTCGCGCCGGCTTGGGCGCGACCTTCATGACTGCCTCGGAGGCGCAGCATCTGCCGGCGGACGTTACCTTCCATCCCCTCACCGGTCCGGCGCCGGCGAGCCGCTTGGTCGTCGGCTGGCCCCAGCACCCGGTCCCGGAACCGGCGCTCTCGGCCTTTCTGACCATGGCGGGCGCCGCGCTGCCCTCCCTCTTGTAGTCCTCCTACGCCTTTTTACGCAGGCGATCGGCGACGCGTTGGCCAGTGGTACACTACCACCCTCGGCTGAACCCATGCATGCCCGCATGAGCTTTTCGACGTGAAGAACGTACACGAGACCGAAGCACAAGATTGATCCGCGATCCTTGCGGGCTGCGGAAACACGCTGGTCAACCGAACGGCGCGCGGCCATCTCTCGGCCTTGATGGCGGATCACGACCCCTACCACGCCCTGCGGCATCCCGGCTACCGCCGGTACCTGATTGGCGCCTTCTGCGCCAATCTCGGCCGCCAGATGGCGACCGTCGCCGTGGCCTGGCAGATCTATCAGTGGACGCACTCGGCGACTGCGCTCGGTCTGGTGGGCGCCATCAATGTCCTGCCTCTCCTGGCGCTCTCCCTGCCCGCCGGCGTGCTCGCCGACCGGGCGGATCGCGCGAAAGTCATTGTTCTCACGACCAGCGGAATCGCCGTCCTCTCGCTGCTGCTGGCCTTTGTTGCCTGGCGCGCCGCCGACATCCCCCACCTGCCCATCCTCGATGCCGCGAACGAATCACTCCGCCAATTGGCCGCGCGCTTCGAGCGTGAACCCGGCCCCCAGGCGCTCGACTTCTCCCGCCCCGCGCTGCCCGTCGTTTACGCGCTCCTGCTTGCCATCGCCGTCCTCCGCATCCTGGGCTGGCCGGCCCGGGCCTCGATCATTCCCCTGCTGCTGCCACCCACCGCGCTGAGCAACGCCGTGACCTGGAATTCGAGCATGTTCGAGATCTCGACGATGGCAGGCCCGGCGATCGGGGGCTTCATCATCGCCTGGTTCGGCTTCCCGGTGGTGTACCTGCTCGACGCCCTGGGGGCCGTCGTGCTGGTCGTGATGCTGGCAGGCATCAAGCTCCAGGCGCCGGCGCGTCCGCCGGAGACCAAGGGGCGCGCCCGTGGCATGCTGGCCGGCGCGGAGTTCATCTGGTCGCGCAAGGTGATTCTCGCCGCCAGCAGCCTCGACCTGTTTGCGGTCCTGCTCGGCGGAGCGGTGGCCCTCCTGCCCCTCTACGCGGACCGGATCCTCCACGTCGGGCCCATCGGCCTTGGCTGGCTGCGCGCCGCGCCCTCCATCGGGGCCTTCGGCATGGCGCTGTGGATCGCGCACCGGCGGCCCATGGCCAAGCCTGGCGTCGGGCTTCTTTGGGCCGTGGCGGGCTTTGGTCTCTCCATCATCGTCTTCGGCCTTTCCCCGTGGTTCTGGCTCTCCTTCATCGCCCTCGTGGCAACCGGTGTCTTTGACAATGTCAGCGTGGTCGTGAGGCAGTCCCTTGTCCAACTGCTCACCCCGGACCATCTGCGCGGACGAGTGACCTCGGTGAACCAAATCTTCATCGGTTCCTCCAACGAGATCGGCACCCTTCGCGCCGGCCTGATGGCCGCCTTGATCGGCCCCGTGGGCGCCGTGGTGTGGGGCGGAGTTGGCACCCTGCTCGTCGTCCTCGTCGTCGCCCGCCGCGTGCCCGAGCTAAAAACGCTCCGACCGCTCAATGAACTCCGGCCGGACTGACCAGGCCCGAATGGGTGTTATCCTTCGACAGATAAGCGTTTTAAGTCTT
>CAMAXB010000316.1 GCA_945862035.1 Opitutus sp. GAS368 | reverse complement strand
CCAGGCTGGTGCGCCCGGCAAAGCCCGTGACCTCGTGCCGGCAATAGACATTGGTCTCCCCCTTGCGCAGTTCGATGGTCTTCACCACCCGCCCAGGCCGCACCGTGGGCCTCAGTTCAGCCACCAAGCGACTACGATCTCCCACCTCGGAAGATTCAAGGGCCGTCCACGGAGTCCCCGCCGTCTCCCCGTGCGGGGGGTGCCGCTCACCATGCCACGGCTTCCCATTGCCGCCGAACGGGAGGCAAAAAAAGTCGCCGCGCAGCGACGTCAGCAAACCCGGGGTGCCCGCCGGCAGGATCTCCCCCGCCGGAGCCCAGGGCGCGATCGCGAAGGGCTGAACCGGGCCGCGGGAAGTCTGGAAGGTGACCGGAGCAAGGTGACCGGCCTTGCAGGTGACGAATGCCTCGACGAGGTCGCTGGCCACGCGCCACGACAGGGCCCCATGGACCGGTTGCGTGGGAACTGTCTCCGAAACACTCATGGCAGGGGCAGGACGGGAAACCGCGCGGAAAGGGAGAGCCCGGCCCCTTCGGAAGGGGCCCGGCGCGAACGGATCAGGCCCGGCCCTTGGCGTTTTCCCAACGGCCCGACTGGGCGGAGCGCAGGATCGCGTCAGTGACGTAATCGGTCTTCAGACCATCGCGGAAGTCCGGCGCGGCATTCTTGCCCTCGTCCAGGCCGGCCACGAAGTCGGCGAATTGGTGCGTGAACGTATGTTCATAGCCGATCTGCAGGCCGGGGACCCACCAGTTTTTCATGTACGGTTGATCGCCGTCGGAGACATGGATGGAGCGCCAGCCGCGTGTGACGCTCGCATCGCGATAGTCGAAGTACTGTAGCCGGTGCAGATCGTGCAGGTCCCAGAAGATCGAGGCGTTCTCGCCATTGATCTCGAAGGTGTAGAGGGCCTTGTGGCCGCGCGCGTAGCGGGTCGACTCGAAGGTCGCAAGCGAGCCATTGGTGAAGCGCGCAAGGACAGCGCTGGCGTCGTCGATCTTCACCTCCTGCATCTTGCCGGTCACCGCATGCTTGCGTTCCTTGACGAAGGTTTCGGTGGCAGCGGTGACCGTATCGATGCCACCGTTGAGCCACATGGCGGTGTCGATGCAATGCGCGAGCAGATCCCCGGTCACGCCGCTACCGGACACGCTCGCGTCGAGCCGCCAGGTCCCCGTTCCGCCCTGCGGAACATCGGCGTTGATTGTCCAATCCTGCAGGAACTTCGCACGGTAGTGGAAGATCTTGCCGAGCTTGCCCTGGTCGATGAGCTGCTTGGCCAGCGTCACCGCGGGGACGCGGCGGTAGTTGTACCAGACCATGTTCGGAACCTTGGCCTTCTCTACGGCGGAGACCATTTGCTCGGCCTCTGCGGCATTCATCGCGAGGGGCTTTTCGCACATGACCATCTTGCCGGCCTTGGCGGCCTCGATCGCCATCTCGAAGTGCAGGTTATTGGGCGTCGCGATGTCGATGAGATCGATGTCGGAGCGGGCGATCAGCTTGCGCCAGTCCGTCTCGACCGACTCGTAGCCCCAGTTTTGGGCAAAGGCCTGAGCCTGCTCGGCATTGCGGCCGCACACGGCCTTGAGGACCGGCTGGTGGCCGTGCTTGAAGAACACGGGAGCCTGACGAAACGCGTTGGAATGGGTACGGCCCATGAAACCGTAGCCGATGAGACCGATGTTGATCTTCTTCATTGTGATGCGAAGAGGTTGAGGGGGAGGTCGCAGGATGGGACGGCTCAGGCGCTCCAGCCGTGGTTCTCACGGACGGAAATCATGCCGGCGAGCACGTCGTTCCACGTCTGCTGATTGAGCATGACCTCGTTGGAGAACATGCAGCCGTCCCAGCAGATGTGTTTGATCTTTTTGGTCACCTTGCCGTTGCCATCGCGCAGCCAGTAGGCCGCATCGCGGGTGACGTTCAGCTTGCCCTTCGGGTCGCCGATCTGGCAGTGGCGGCCGGTCTTCTCGTGCGAGCCGGAGCCGTAGGCGGTGCCGTCGTTCTGCGCGACGTGGAAGTCGATGGTCCACGGACGCAGGGCGGCAGTCAGCTTGGTCATCGCCTCATGGAACGCGCCCGGCTCCCAATGGAAGTTCTTCGGCACGATGCGATGCTTCTCGGCGTTGGCGCCGAGGATATAGAGATGGGTGTGCGACATGTCGGCCTGGAAGCCGACGACCTTGGGCATCCCGACCGCCTCGAGCGTCTGCACCATGTATTTCCAGCTGTGCATGCCGCCCCAGCAGATCTCACCCTCGGCCGCGAGACGCTCGCCGTGGTCCTTCGCAATCTTGCCAGCCGCGCGGAAGGTTTGCGCGATCAGCTTGGTGTTTTCCTTCGGATCCTTATCCCAATCGGTCACCCCGGCGGAGCTGTCGATGCGGACTACGCCATAGGGCCGCACGACGAGCTCACGGAGCTTGGCCGCGACGCGAATCGTCTTGGCCACACAGTCCACCCAGCCGGCGCGCTTGGCCTCATCGCCCATCGCGCTGCCGAAGAACCAGACGGGCGCCACGATTGAACCCACGACCAGGCCACGGCGCTTCAACTTGTCCGCCAGGGCCTTGAGGCCGTCGTCGGAGATGTTGATGTCGGTGTGGGGATTGTTGAGGAACAGGTCGACGCCGTCGAACTTGACGCCGTTGACCTCGGCCTTGGCCGTCAGGTCGAGCATCTGGTCGAGGAGGATGTCCGCTTCCGGGCCGCCCATGCTCTTCTTGCCGACGAGCCCGGGCCACATGGCGTTGTGCAGTTTGGGATAGTTATTGGAGGCCATACGCTGGGGTGGGGTTGGGGGTTGGATTAAGGGAAAATCAGAACTTGTTTTTGCGATAGGCGCCCAGAGCAGGGGCATCCGGATTCACCTCCGGGCCGAAGTAGCGGAGGATGACCAGTGGCTCGGTCTCGCTGGTGTTCTCGTAAGTGACACCGGACTTCGCGCCGGCCTCGGTGACAAAGTACTCGTCCTCGGTGAGGTCGGTGAAGCGGATCAGCTTGGGCGAGTTGAGCGGGAGGCCGTTGATCCGGCCGATGCCCTGAACGCAGACGAGGCCATGAGCGCCCCGGTCCTTGACGGTGACCTTCGTGCCCGGATCGAGGGTGAGTTCCTTGGCGGTGAAGAGCTGTTCTCCGTCGATCTTGCCGTAGACGATCCAGCGGTCGACATAGCCCTCGCTGCGGGTATCCGCGACCGGGACCGGCTCGAGGTAGTGGTGCTCCTTGAACTTCGGGTCGACATTCTTCTCCCAGTCGAGCTG
>CAMAXB010000315.1 GCA_945862035.1 Opitutus sp. GAS368 | reverse complement strand
CGTGGGCCAGCACATCTGGCGCTTCGATCCGCGGACGGACGTCTTCGAGATTTTCGCCGAGGGCGGCGGCAACACCTTCAGCTGCGAGATCGATGCGCAAGGCCGCGTCTTCAGCGGGACTAACGGCTCGCAGCGCGGCATGCACTTCGACCAGGGCATGCACGGCAGCAAGAATTTCGGGAAGCACGGCACGCCCGCGAACCCGTATGCCTTCGGCTACTTCGATCACATGGTCACGCGCGGCGACACCCGGCGCTTCACCCAGGTCCTCGTCGTCTATGACGGCGATCAGCTCGCCCCCAAGTTCGCCGGAAAAATCATCGCGCCCAGCTCCATGCTCAATCGGATCATGGTCAGCCAACGCTTGCCCGACACCTCGACCTTCCAGGCGGTGGACGAGGACCCGCTGCTCACGAGCACGGATCGGTGGTTCCGGCCAGTGGACATCAAGGTCGGTCCCGACGGCGCGATCTACGTCGCGGACTGGTACGACACCCGGCTCAGCCACGTCAGCCCGGTGGACGACTGGAGCAAGGCCGATGGCCGGCTCTATCGCATTCGATCGGCCAGCACCTCGCCCCGCCGCGAGAAATTTGATCTGCACACCGCCGCACCATCTGCGCTCGTGGGATACCTGAAGCATCCGAACAAATGGTTCCGGCGGCAGGCGGCGCTGGAGCTGTCCTGGCGCGGCGCGAAGGAAACCCTGCCGGCGCTCGAGCAACTCGCCCGCGATCCGGCCAACGCGTACGCCTTCGACGCGGTCTGCGCGATCGATTTGCTGGGCGGGCTGCGCGACGACCTCGCCTCCGATCTGCTGCAACATCCGGATCCCTACGTGCGCCGCTGGGTCGTGCGCGCCGCCGGTGACGATCGTGAAGCCGGTGTCGGACTCGTGGCATCGGTCGTGGATCTCGCGAAGCGCGAGGCGCAGCCCGAGGTCCGGACCCAATTGCTCGCGACGGCCCGGCGGCTGCCTTCGACCTCGGCGCTGCCGATCGCCCGCGCGATGCTGGGTCACGAGGCCGATGCCGCGGACAAGCGGATGCCGCTGATGTTCTGGTGGACGCTCGAGGCCAGGGCCGAGTCGGATCGCGCCGGGCTCCTGCGGTTCTTCCAGGATCCGGCGGTCTGGCGGCAGCCGCTCGCCCGCACCTTCGGCGCCCATCATCTCGCGCAACGCTGGGCGATGGCCGGCGGTCCCGAGAACTTCGCGGCCTGTGCACAACTGCTCGCCCTCGCGCCGCGACCCGAGGACCGCGCCCTCGTGGTCACGGGACTCTCCGACGCCTTTGTGGGCGGGAAGATTCCGCCGCTGCCGCCCGTCCTCGCCACCGCGCTCGAGGCTCACATCGCCGCCCAACTCGACACCGATCTCGCGCTCGGCGTGAAGACCGGCAATGCCGCGGCCGTGTCGAAGGCGCTCGCGGTCATCCGCGATGAAACAGCGATCGTCGCCAACCGGATCGCGCTCGTGCAGGCGTTCGCCGAGGCGGGCAATCGCGACGTCGTCCCGGCCGTGCTGCAGGTTTTCAACCGGCCTGCCAACGCCGCCGTGCGCCAGGGCATCCTCACGCACGCGACCCGCTTCGACGATCCCGCGCTGCCGACCGCGGTCTTGAAGGGCTACGAGGCGCGCTTCTCGCAGACGCAGCCGCTGAAGGAGGCGGCGCACCGGATGCTCGCGAGCCGCCGCGACTGGGCAAAATTGTTCCTCGCCGAAGTGGAGAAGTCCGAGATCAAGCCGCGCGAGGTGTCCGCGGATGTCGTCCGCCAGCTGGCGTTGCATCGTGACCCCGACATCGACCGTCTAGTCCGCCGGCTGTGGCCGGTGGCCGGGTTGACGTTGAGCAGCCAGGAGAAGGCGGCCGAAGCGCAGCGGATCAAGCAGGTGATCGCCACGCCCGGCGACACGACCAAGGGCCAGGCCATTTTTGCGCAACGCTGCGGCACGTGTCACACGCTCCACGACACCGGCGGCACGATCGGGCCGAATCTAGTCGGATACGAACGCGGCAATCCGGATTTCTGGCTGCGCGCGATCCTCGAGCCGAGCGCCGAGATTCGCGAAGGCTTCGGCGCTTACGTCGCGAAGTTGAAGGACGGCCGCACGCTCTTCGGCGTGCTCACGCAGCAGGACGCCGGCAATGTGGTGCTGCAGGATCTCGCCGGCCAGAAGCAGACCGCGCGCACCGCCGACGTCGAGAAACTCGAGGCTCTGCCGCAGTCGCTCATGCCCGAGTCCACCCTCGGCGGATTGGACGAAGCCGGCCTGCGGGATTTATTCGCGTATTTAATGAGACCTTGAACGGCGCCGGAATGGCTGGAGTTAACCACGAAGGCACGAAGACGCGAAGTTTCCGGGGCTCAGACCAAGCCACCAATCCTCTTAACCACCGAGGCACCGACCAGAACACTGCACGCGCCGGTCAACCCGTGGACCGATTCCTGGTTTCCTAGCTTCGGGCTCAACTCTGGCTTGTCCTGCCTCGGAGACTAGGAGTTCACACTGTGATTTTCGGCGGACGACGCTAGCCTCGGCACCATGTTCTCCCGGCGTATTTCTCCTCCCCGACGCCTCCTCCTGCTCGCCGGGCTCTTCGTGGGCGGACTGCTCCGCGCCGCGGCGCCCAACATCCTGCTCGTCGTCTCGGACGACCAGGGTTACGGCGACTTCAGCCTGCACGGCAACCCGGTGCTCGCGACGCCACGCCTCGATCGGTTCGGGCGCGAGGGCATCCGGTTCGATCGCTTCTTCGTCAGCCCGGTTTGTTCGCCGACCCGCGCCAGCCTCCTGACTGGCCGCTGGTGGCTGCGGACCGGCGTGTGGGGCGTGACCCAGCGCCGGGAGAACATGCGGCCCGAGGAAGTGACGATCGCCGAGAAGCTGCGTGCGGGCGGCTATCGGACCGGGCTTTTCGGCAAGTGGCATAACGGCGAGCAGTTTCCCCTGCTGCCGACCGGCCAGGGTTTCGACGAGTTCCTCGGCTTCACCGCCGGCCATTTCAACAGCTACTTCGACCCCGAGCTGATCCGCGGCACCCAGCCGGAAAAGACCCAAGGCTACATGACCGACATCCTGACCGACGCCGCGATCGATTTCATGACGCGCAATCGCGATCAGCCTTTCTTCTGCTACGTGCCCTACAATGCCCCGCACTCGCCCCACCAGGCGCCCGACCACCACTTCGAGCGCTTTCGATCGCAGGGGCTGCCTGACTTGCTCGCCGCCATTTACGCGATGTGCACGCACGTCGACGAGAACTTCGGCCGCCT
>CAMAXB010000314.1 GCA_945862035.1 Opitutus sp. GAS368 | reverse complement strand
TGCGGATCCCGCTTGAGGCAGAGGACGCGCAGGCCCAGCGCAGCCAGCTGCCGGGCGCATTCCCGGCCGATGCTGCCGTAGCCAATAATCCCGACGGTCTGGCCGGGCAACGGCCGGCCGGCGAGGGCGAGCCGGTTTGGCCACTGCTGCGATTCCTTGTAGCGGAGAACCTGGGGCATGCGATGGGCCAGCATGAGGACCGCACAGGTCACGTACTGCGCGATCGGCACGCCGTGCGTGCCGCTGGCCGTGGTAACCGGAATCGGCGTCTGCTGGAGCGGATGCCCGACCAGCTGGTTCGATCCCGCGGAAAGCAACTGGACCCAGCGCAGGCGGGGCCAGGCCGCCAGGTTTCGCGGCACCTGCTCGGTAACGAGGATATCCACGTCCGAGCCCTCCAGCTGATCCGGATTCGCCACGTTGGTTTCCACCAGCTCGATGCCCGGACAGGCGGCGCGCAGGAGCCCGCGCTGCGGCTCGGTGAAGGTAAAGAGTGTATTGAGGAGAAGCTTCATGGCTCAGGTGCGCTCGCCGGAATCCGGTCGAAAGGAAAAACGGGCGACGATCTCGGGCGTCAGCCGGACGCCCAAACCGGGCGCAGACGGCAGGCCGACCGTGCCCTCGCTAACGGCAAAGGGATCGAGCAGGATCGCATCCTGGATGGACTTGGCGGCCATGACGTGCTCCAGCCAGTCGACGGAGTACGAGGCTGCCGCGAGATGCCATGACGCAGCGAGTGAAGGTCCCATCGAGGCCCCGGTGTGAATCGCGGTGCTCAGGTTGTACGCCTCGGCATGGTGGATGATGCGAAGCGTTTCCTGCAGTCCGCCCACAAAGCCCAGGTCGGGCTGGATCACATGGACGCCCTGGCGGCTGATCAGCGGGTGAAACTGATCCAGCCCGCAGAGGCTCTCCCCCCCCGCAATCGGGATGCCCGAGCGGGCCCGAAGCTCGCAGTAACCATCCAGATTGGTGTACGCGAGCGGCTCCTCGTAGAACCGCAGCCGGTGCGGGGCGAGTGCCTCCGCAATGGCCACCGCCTCGCTGACGGGAATGGGATTGGGCACGCCGCCCTGATGGCCGTCGATCGCCAGATCCATCGCTGCGCCAAACTCGCGTCGCAGCCGCGCGAATACTCCCTCCAGCGCCGTGAGTTTCTCGGCAAAGGCAAAACGCACCGGATCCAGCCGGGCCTGCCGGTCGGCCGCGGGCGGGGGCATGCGAAAGAGGCCGGTGGAGAGCTTCGTCGCGCGATAGCCGCGCTGGGCGTAGAAATCGACCTTGCGGACGGTGTCTTCCACCGGCCAGAGCGCCGGCCCGCCTGATGCGTAGACGGGGATGCGGTCCCGCACCTTCCCGCCGAGGAGCTGGTATACGGGAACTCCGAGCGCCTTGCCCTTGAGGTCCCACAGCGCGAGTTCGATGCCGCTGATGACGCTGCGGCCCGCTCCAGATCGCGCCCACCACACGGAGTCGTTGCCGAGGGCGCGCGTGACCTCGAGGATCTCCAGCGGATCCCGCCCGATCAGGACCGGCGCAAAATAGGCCACCATCGCCGGCACGGCATCCGGCGCGAAATATCCCCAGGTGCACTCCCCCAGCCCATCCAGATTGCCATCCGTCTCAATACGAATGATCGCGGTGGAATGAGCGGAATTCGGAAACGAGGGATCGTCGATCCACTGCGTTGTGAGCAGGTGGGTCCGAATTTGCGTGATCTTCATGGGAGGGCAGGCCTGACGACGGAGCGCAGCGCCTCGCCGCGACTGAACCGCGCCAGGTTGTCGGCGATTTCCTTCCAGCGGTAGGCCATCGTTTCGATGGTCGGCTTGTGCGGCGTCATGATGACATTGTCCAATTCCTGAAAGGGCGCGGTGGACGGCAGGCCGGAACCGCCCGCGGCAGGATAGCGGTACCACACATCGAGACCGGCCCCCGCGATGCGGCGGTCCCGCAGGGCTTCGTACAGGGCGGTCTCGTTGATGACGGGTCCTCGGCCAACATTGATGACGAACGCGGTGGTCTTCATCAGCGCGAGCTCGCGTGCGCCAATCAAGTCGATGGTACCCTCGGCCGCCGGAATCGCCACCACGACAAAGTCCGCGGCGGCAATGTGCTGCCCCAGATCGGAAAGACGGCCCAGCTCGGCGATGCCCGCATGAGCAGCCCGATCCTTGTCTGGATTGCGGGTGAGCACCGTGATCGGCATGCCCAGAAACTGTCCCCACCGGACGAGTTCGCGGCCAATATGGCCGAGGCCCAGGATCAAGAGACGGCGGCCCCTGAGTTCAGGCAGATAAGGACGCTGGGGAGTCCAGTCCCCCTTCCGCAGGGCTTGGTCGAGGCCGAAGAGATTCTTGTGCAGCGACATCATGAGCAGGAACGCGTGCTCGGCCACGCCCCATTGATGACCGTACACGTTGCAGACGGTGCACTCCGGAGGAAGGGCCGGAAAATCGATGCCGTCCGTGCCCGCTCCGGTGGAGTGAACCAACCGAAGCGGTGCCGCGCCCGGCGCACGCCAGGCCGCCTTGTAGGCGCCCCAAACGAGGGCATCGGTGTCCGCCAGCAACGCAGCCATCTCGAGGTCGCTGGCGGCGCCAAAGGTCTTGAGCCGGTGGGGGATGGACATCTCCCCGGCGAGCTCGGCCGCAAAACGTTCGTGCGTGGCGATGGTGAGAACGGGGGTGCTCATGGAAGGACGGGATTGGGACCGGCGGCGGAGCGGGGCGGGAGGAAGGGTTTAGTCGAGGAAGGCTTCACCCGGCGCGAGGTGGCGGAGACAGACCTCTTTATCGAGTTCAACCCCCAGACCGGGTGCGTCGGTGAGCACCACATGGCCGTCCCGGAAAAGGGGCACGTCCCGGCGCACATACTCGCTGATCCAGGGAGTCTCGATAAAGTGATACTCCAGTCCGATAAAGTTGCGCGAGGCCGCGCCGACGTGTGCAGCGGCGATGGTGGCCAGGGCACCGCCATTGCCATGGAACGCCACGGGCAGGTGATTCAATTCCGCGAAGTCGGCGATCCGGCGCAACTCGTGCATGCCGCCGCAGAAGAGCACGTCAGGATGGAGAACATCGCAGGCGTGGTGCGCGATGAAGAGCCGGAATTGTTCCGCCGAGAACATTTCCCCGATGCAGATCGCCACCGGGCTCTTGGCGCGCACCTCGGCGCAGGAATCGGGATTGATGATCGGCGTGGGATCCTCGAGCCAGAGCAGATTCAGCGGCGCCAGGGCATTGGCGACCCGGATCGCATCCGGCACGTTGTACTGCATGTG
>CAMAXB010000313.1 GCA_945862035.1 Opitutus sp. GAS368 | reverse complement strand
CAGACTTTCCCGCATGGCGCGCTCCTGCTCACCGGCACGGGCATCGTCCCCGGCGACGATTTCACGCTGCAGGTCGGTGACGAGGTGGCGATCACCGTGTCGGGCATCGGCACGCTGACCAACACGGTCGTCGTCGTCTGAACGGCGATTGAGCGGGGTCCGAATTTCTCCGCGCAAGGGCGCAGTTTTGCGGCGCCCTCGAAAGCCCGTCGGAACGGATTAAGGGCGCAGCAAGCCTGCGTCCCGACACATGGCGCTCTGGCGCCTCGCGCGGGGTCCGATCGGGAGATCCCACTCGCGTCCCTCGATCTCGTGGCTTATCGGTACCCTGCCCGGTGCGGGCTTTCCGCTGCCGCGGTCCACCCATGCTGCCCCAGCCCTTTTTCCGTCTGCTTTCGCTCTGCCTTCTGCCGCTCGCGGCTTATGCGGCGACGGGCGAAGGCCCGAAAATCTTCGACCTGCCAACCGGCGCGGCGGAGCAGCGGCTCCTCGAGTTGTCCGAGCAGGCGGGTGTACAGATCCTGTTTCCCACCGACATCGTCCAGGACATCCAGACAAACGCGATCCAGGGTTCGCTGTCTCCGCGATCGGCCCTCGAAAGAATGCTGGCGGGCACGACGCTGATCGTCGCGCCGGAGGACGGCAGCGGCACCCTCGAGGTGCGCCGGGCCGCTGAGCCGAAGGCCACGTTGGTGGTGCTGCCGCCGCTGAGCGTCACCAGTCAGGGCGTGCCGTGGCGCTTCGCCGAAAGCCCTGGCTTCGTTTTTCTCTCCCACTGCGCCGACTCCGTCACCCGCGCCTACATGGAAGGCATGGCGCGCGCCCTGCGGATTCTCGAGCTGCTAGTCCCGCCGGAGTTCATGCTCCAGTCCGACGTGCCGCAGATCATCATCCTCTCGCCCGACGGCGGCGGGACCTCGTCCATGTCGCAGAACCTGCTCAATAATTTTTCCGATGCGCCCGCGGCGGCGCCGTCGGGCGTGCCCGCGAACATGTTCAACATCGGTGCGCTGGACGGACTCGACCGGATGGTCTCAGCGCAGACGAAGCTCCGGGTGGTGCGGGACATGGAGCTGATCGATCGCGATCGCATCGCCACGTTTACCTCGGTGCAGGAGGCCACCTTCGACGGCAACCGCGTGGTCGTGCGGCCGGCCCACTTCGAGCATGGGCTGGAAACGCGGCGTCCCGCGCTGCCTTCCTGGGTGGTCGCGGGCGTGATGAAGTTGTACGCCGACCCGAAGGCCGCGTTTCAGGTCGACGGCCTGCACCTGCCGGGCTTTACGTGGCTGTCCACCGCGGAGACGCGGCAAGCTGCGAACGATGCCAGGTTTCGCGCGGGGCTGCTGATGCCGATGGCGGAGCTTTTCAGCGCCCCGGCCTCGGCCACCCGCGATGCGCAGGCGGCGCTGTTGGTCCGCTGGTCGCTCGATAGCTGGGTCAGTGCGCGCGAGTCCGCCTACACCAAAGCGACGCGCGCCGCGCGGGGCGGACGGGAGTCGCAGCCGAATCGCGAGGCGTTCTGGAAGTTTGTCGGCCGCGCCGCGAACGAGCCGGTGAGCGAGGCGATGTTTCACGAGTGCTTCGGGATCGGATACGCGGAGATGAACGCCCGGCTCGCGGATTACCTGCGCGATGCCGTGCGGTCGAATGTGCGGCTTCAGCTCGGGAGGCAGCCCGCGGCGCCGCCCGCTGCCGTGCGCGATGCCACGCCGGCGGAGGTCGCGCGAATCAAGGGCGACTGGGAACGGCTCGAGACCGGTTTCGTCAAGGTGCGCCACCCGCAATACGCGCAGAGCTACGCCTTCCAGACGCGGGCGACGCTGATGAAGGCGTACCGTGACGGCGGCCGCGACCCCGGCCTGCTCGCCGTGCTCGGGCTCTATGAGACCAATCTCGGCGACGACGGGGCGGCGCGACCTCATCTCGAGGCCGCGGTCGCGGGCGGAGTGGTGCGGCCGCAGGTATATTACGAGCTCGCGCGGATCCGTCACGCGGAGGCGCAGGCCAATCCCGCGGGCCGGAACGGGATGTTGAGTGCGGCGCAGGCAGCCGCCGTGACCGCGCCCCTGCTCGCGGGGCATCAGCAATCTCCGCCGTTGCGCGAGTGCTTCGATCTCGCCGCCGTCGTGTGGTCGAAAAGCGACGTGGCGCTGACGCGCCGCGAACTCGCGCTGCTTGAGGTGGGCCTGAAGGCCTTTCCGCACGATTCGGATCTTCTCTACAAGACGGCCCTCGTGAATGCGGTCCAGGGCTTCAAGGCGGAGACGACGAAACTCGTCGAACGCGGGCTGAAGCAGAGCCGCGACACCGACAACCACGCGCGCTTTCTCGATATTCTCACGAAGCTGGATCCGGAGAACGGGATGCTGCCGGTGGAAAGCTTCCGCTATGTCGAGCGCCGCACGCCGCGGGCCACCTTCGAGGCCATTGTCTGGGCGGCGACGATCGGGGCCGATTCCACGCTGACGGGTGCGCTCGCGCTGGAGGGTGACGCGAAACAGCAGGCGGAGCTGCTGCGGATCGAACTGGCGTCGCGGACCCAGCGCGCCGAGTACGCCACGACGGACAAGCTCGCCGCGCTGTCTTACAAGCATCTGTTCACCGGCGTCACGGGCGTGCAGATCCTCGATCAGGCGAAGGCTGGAGACGGCCCGGTGCAACTCGAGGTCAGGCTGCGCCGAAAGGACGACACCATCAGCAATGAAATCTTCGCTTTCCAAATGGGCGTCGGTGGCTGGCAGTTGCTCGTGTCGGATGGGCAGATGCAAAGGCTGAGGGACCAACTGGCTGAGGCGCGTCCGGCCGGTCCTGTGGGTGGCGGGAAGCAGAAGACCCCCGATGTGCTCGTGGTGTCGGACGTGTTGGCACCGATCCCCGCGGCGCTGAGGCCGCAGCCGGGCAAGCCGGTGTATTACCAGATCCTCGGCCAGCGGGAGAACGACCTCGGCAGCTCGGTCGCGAATGAGGCGCGGCTGGAGCCCGAGGTGATCAAGCGCGATGTGATTCGCACCCTCGCGGCCCAGGGTTTCATGCAGACCGGGCCGCGAGGCCCGAAGCCGGCGCTCTCGATCCTGATCGAATGGGGTTCGGCTAATCTCGACATCGACGAATTCACGGTGCCTGCGATGCCGAAGCCGGATTTCGGCACCGCGCCGGATCCCGCGGCACCGCCCGAGCCGCCGCCGGCGGACACGGAGGTCATCACCACCGTCTATAATCGCCGCGAGATCATGATGCTCGTCGGAGCGGACAAGGCGAATTTGAGCGCGTTGTCGCCCCAGGAGATCGAGCAGATCAAC
>CAMAXB010000312.1 GCA_945862035.1 Opitutus sp. GAS368 | reverse complement strand
AGTCCCGAGCATGGGATCCGAGGAAACGCGGATACCGCGGTCGGAGATGAGCGGGATGAGCGGACCGGACTGCCCGTCTACAGCCTGTATGGCGCCTCGCTCCCGCGCCGGGCGGAGGAATCCGCAGCCGATTACGATCTTGCCGTGCTGCGCTCGCGCGCTCCGCGATCGGAACAACTCCGCGATCTCGATGCATTGGTTTTTGATGTGCAGGATGTGGGTGCACGCTTCTACACCTACTCGGCCACGCTCGGTGCGCTGCTGGAAGTCGCCGCAAGCGAGCGGAAGAAGGTCTTCGTGCTCGACCGGGTCAATCCGGTCAACGGTCTCGGGGTCGAGGGCCCCGTGATGACGCGCCATCCCAGCTTCATCGGAATTCATCCGCTGCCGGTCCGCCACGGCCTGACGCTGGGGGAGCTTGCGTTGCTGCTGAATGCGGAGAAAGGGTACAACGCCGACCTCACCGTCATCCGGTGTGAGAACTGGAGCCGTAGCCAGTGGCACGACGAGACCGGCCTGCCCTGGACGAATCCCTCCCCCGCCATGCGGAACGTCACCGCCGCCCTGCTTTACCCTGGACTCTGCCTGCTTGAAGGCACCGAGGTCTCCATGGGCCGGGGCACGGCGCACCCCTTTGAACAGATCGGCGCTCCATTCATTGACGGCACGGCGCTGGCGGCAGAGCTGAACCGCGCAGGGCTGACCGGCGTCCGCTTCGAGGCGGTGCGGTTCACGCCGAGTCCGGCGCTCTACGCCGGTCCCGCCGCTTCCCTCAAGCACGGGGATACGCCCTGCGAGGGCGTCCGGGTGATCGTTACCCGGCGCGATCGCGTGCAGTCGGTCGACATCGGCCTCGCTCTGGCCCTCACTCTGCACCGGATGTACCCCGGGCAGTTCAGCCCGGACAAGATGGGCACCCTGCTCGGCCACGACGCCACGCTGTCCGCAATCAAGGCGGGCACACCGGCCGAGGTGATCAAGGCGACCTGGACTCCCGCCCTTGAGGCGTATGAGGCGAGACGGCAGCCGCACCTGCTTTACCGCTGATCATGAGCGGTTACTTCAGCACCGGCGACTGGATCGTCATTGTCGGCTATCTCGCCGGGGTCATCGCCCTCGGCCTCTGGTTCGGCCGCGACCAGCACACGACCCGCGACTACTTCCTTGGCGGCCGGAACATTCCCTGGTGGGGCGTCGGCATGTCGATCGTCGCCACCGAGACGAGCGCACTGACCATCATCGGCGTGCCGGCGATCGCCTACGGCGGAAACCTGATGTTCATCCAGATGATCATCGGCTACGTGATCGCCCGCGTGCTGCTGGCGATCGTGATGGTGCCCCACTACATGAAGCGGGAGATCTACTCTCCTTACCAGCTGTTGGAGCAGCACCTCGGGGCCGGCCCCCGGAAACTCGCCGGGGTCTTCTTCCTCTTCCTCGACACGCTGTCCTGCGGGGTTCGCGTCTACGTTGCGTGCATTCCGATCCGCCTGATGCTGGGTGAGACCGTCTGCAGCCTGGGCGGCCTCGTCCATCCGATCCTCGGCGCGATCCTGCTCTTCATCGTCCTCTCCCTCGTCTACACCTACATCGGAGGCGTCAAGGCGGTGATCTGGACGGATGCGGTCCAGTTCTTCCTCTTCCTGGTCGGTGGCTTGTTCGCCCTCTTCTACATCCCCACCCTGATTGAGGGCGGCTGGGGCGAGGTCTTTGCCCGCGCCGACGAGGCGGGTAAGCTCGCGTGGTTGAATACGGACTTCACTTTCTCGGCCCCGTTCAATCTCTGGATGGGCCTGCTCGGCGGCACCGCCTTGGTTCTCTCCACTCACGGCGCCGAGCAGTTGATCGTGCAGCGCGTCCTGGCATGTCGTGACGTTGCGGAGGGGCGCAAGGCCCTCGTGTTCAGCGCGGTAATCATCTTCCCCCTCTTTGTTATTTTTCTGCTGGTCGGAACGCTGCTCTGGGTCTTCTACCAGACCCATCCGCTCAAGATCCCGCTGCCCGAAGGCAGCCCGGGCATCAAGTCGGTCGATTTCATTTTCCCCGTGTTCATGATCACGGAGGTCCCCGGAATCCTGCGGGGCTTTCTGATCGTTGCCATTCTCGCCGCCGCGATGTCTTCAATCAGTTCCTCGCTCTCGGCGCTCGCCTCTGTGTCGACCATGGACTTCATCCGGCCGCGTCTCAAAAACGCGAGCGAGGCGTTTCTGCTCCGCTTCAGCAAGTACTCCACGATCTTTTGGGCGATCATGCTCGTCGGGGTCGCCTGGCTGACCCGGGAGGTCACGTTCGTGCTCAATGTCGCCTTTTCCCTGCGCGGACTGACCAGCGGAGCTCTGCTTGGCAGTCTCATCATCGCGCTCTTCTGGCGCCGTCTGGGCCCTCGGGCCGCCGTGGCCGGGATGGCGGCTTCCGCCCTCGTCATGAACCTGCTCTATTGGCCCGCCGTCCTTCCCGCTTCGCGGCCTTGGTGGCTGGCCACCTTTGGCGGCGAGATCTTCTGGCCCTGGTTCACCTTGATCGGCACGGGCATTACCCTCGGCGTCGCCGCCCTGTTTGCCCGCATCCGGCCCCCGCCGCCGTCGCCTCAGGCGTAGAGTAGGTACGGTTCACGTCGCCGGGCAAACTGCGCCAGGCCCGCTTCAAACCCGGCCGCGATCTTCGCCGCGGGCTCACCCCGTTCGAAGGCCTCGCGCACGGATGAAGTGCCCATCACCCGATCAAAGTAATGGGGATGCAGCGTCAGCCGGCCGGGATAGAGCGCGCGGACCGTCTGCAGCAGCGTCAGCACTCCCGCGACCGGACGGAACCGGCTGCGGTCCGTCACGTGAAGCTGGCAGCCGCCGCAGAGTTCCCGGGTGAATTTCGAGAACGTCGGGGTGAACCCTACTTCGCGGAAAGTCGCCCCGGGCAGCGACTGGGCACGCAGCGCCTGGGCCAGAACATAACCGTCAATCCAGGGCGCTCCGAAAAACTCGAACGGCTTGGTGGTCCCCCGGCCCTCGGACAGATTGGTGCCCTCCAGCAGCACCTGGCCGGGATACACCGTGGTCGCCGCAAGCGTGGGCAAATTGGGCGACGGCAGCACCCAGGGCCAGGGCGTCTCATCTTGCCAGTGCGCCCGGCGCCAGCCCTCGAGGGGAACGACGACCAGCTCGACCGGGCGCGCCAGGAACTCCCGGTTAAACATCCGCGCCAGTTCGCCCGCGGTCATGCCGTGACGCAGCGGAACCGGGTAGAGCCCGATGTAGGAGCTGTAGGCCGGAAACTCGAGGATCGGTCCTTCCATGATGTCTCCCGTGATCGGATTC
>CAMAXB010000311.1 GCA_945862035.1 Opitutus sp. GAS368 | reverse complement strand
CCACTGATGTCCCCGGCAAGGGCGGGCGGCTCCTTGGCCGCGTCGAGCGGCGCGAGCGTCGATACGCCCCCAAGAAAAAGATGACGTCCGCGAAAGACGGCGCTGTGGCCGACGCGGACGATGGAGTAGAGCAGCGCGTCAAGGCCGGCCTGCCGGAAATGGCGCAGCATTGCCCCTGTGACCGGCAGGTGCTTCCCGGTGCTGGACGAGGTGCCGGAGGTCACGGCGTAGAGCGAACATGAGCCCGGCCAGAGAACCAATTCCTCGCCCTGCTTCATGCGATCAATGTACGGCCCGAACTGCTCATGAGTCCGGGGCGGGACCGCGGACCGAAAAGCGGCGGCGGTCATGCCTGCGTCGAGCCGATGCTCGTCACCAAAATCGGTCGTTGCGAACACTGCCAGCAGGGTGCCAGGCGTTTTCTCCTACGCCTTGACCGCTCGCCCGCTCGCCCTGAGCTGGCGGGTGACCCGGGGTCGTGAGGAAGCTCACACCGAGGGGAAGCAGGCCTTTGGGAAGGGCCATCGTGCGGCGTGGGGCGGACTGATTTCGAGGCCGGCGGTGCCGCGCAGGGCCGCAAGTTAATTCACGCGGCCCGCCCGGCCCTACCCGAGTTTTAACGGGGGATCGGCCCGAACGGGTCCTCGGGGCATTCTTCGCTTCGCTCACGCCGGCAAAGCTGCTTGGCTGGGCGGACATGCCGCTCCCTCCGATCATTCATGACGACGATGCCATGCTCGCGTTCGACAAGCCGAGCGGGCTGCTGGTCGCGCCGGACCGCTGGGACAAGAAAAGGGAGAACCTCATGGGCCTCGTCCATGCCCGCTTTGGTCACGACGTGGCGAACGTGCACCGGCTCGATGCCGACACCAGCGGCATCCTCCTCTGCGCCAAAAACAAAACGGCGCTCGATTTCCTCAGCGGTCAGTTTCAAAGCAAGACCGTCCAGAAGACCTACCACGCCTTGGTGGTGGTGCTCCCGGTGGATCAGGCGATGAAGGTCGTGGCACCGATCCGTGATGAGACGGGAGCGATTCCCGATACTTTCACCGTCGATCTCGCGCTGGGCGAGGATGAACTGCAGCCCGGTCGCATGCGGGTTTTCAAGAAGCGGGGCGGCAAGGCCTGCCAGACGGAGTTTCGCACGCTGGAGCGCTTTGGTCGTTACGCGCTGGTCGAGTGCCGGCCGCTCACCGGTCGGACCCACCAGCTGCGCGTGCACCTCGCGGCCGCGGGGGCGCCGATCCTTAATGACCGCTTTTACGGCGTGCCCGAGATCGAGCTGAAGCTTTCCGAACTCAAGCGCGGCTACAAGGGGCGGGAAGACGAGAAGCCGCTGATCACGAGGCTGGCCCTTCATGCCAGCAACTTGGTGGTCAAGCACCCGACGACAAAGGAGCCCGTGACGATCATCGCCGGGTGGCCCCACGAATTCGAGGTCGCGCTCAAGTACCTGCGCAAGTTTGCCGCAGGAACCCGCCCGCGCTGAGCGCCGGCCCCGACCAAGGTTCGACCATCGGGGCTACGGACCTACCCGGTGTCACGTATTACGTGACACTGGGCTTGGAGTGTCGGGCGCCAAGCGTGGGGCCGTCCGATAGATCCGATGCAGCTGGGGGCGCTGACCGACCGGCCTCGGCGGAGGGCAGCGACACCGAGCCCGAAAGCCTCAGGCCGCCGAGGCCAGCCGGCTCAGCGCGCGTTGGGCGCGGGCCTTGGCGTCCTCGTCGTGTTTCTCCCGCGACGGGAAGGCCAGGCCGCGTTCGAAGGCGGCGCGGGCATCCCCGTCACGCCCGGCCTCAAGGTAGGCGAAGCCCAGTTCGAGGTGGTGGGCGAGGGTCTGTGGCGCCAGCGCGACCGCCTTTTCCAAGTGCACAATGGCCGCGTCGTTCGAGGCGGACGGCAGGCCGCCATAGACGAGGCGGACAAAAAAGCGCGTGGTTGGTCCGAGAGAGGCGACCTCGTAGTGCCAGCGGCCGAGGACGTGGTGGGCCCAGTCGTAGTTCGGGTTGAGGGCAAGGGCCCTTTCGGCCTCCTCCTTGATCAGCCGCGAGTACTGGATCTTGGTGCGGGTGTCGCTGTAGACTGCGAGTTTGCCGTGACTGACGGCGACGGAGAGTACGTTCTCCGGATTCGTGGGGTCGAGGCGGACGGCGCGGAGGGAGTAGTCCAGCGCGGTCTGGGCAAGGCGCTTTTTCTCCGCCTCGTTGCGGGTATCGACCACCGAATCCGAGTATTGCCGCGCGATCTTCTGCAGAATGAACGGGTCGTTCGGCTTGAGCTTGTCGGCCTCCAGGAAGAAACGGAGGGCAGGTCCGGTTTCGAGCCGGGCCTCCGCGGCGAGACCGTCTTTTACCAGGTCCTCCGCGCTGGCGGCGAACACCGGGGAGGCGGCGAGGGTGGTCAGAATAAAAAGGAGGCGGACCATGGCGGGTGGCGTCAGGATTTACGGAAGAGGTAGTGGCTGACGATCCACTCCTGACCGCCGCGATAGCCCCAGAGTTCCGCACAGCTCAGGTAGAACACGCGCCAGTAAACCCACCACTTGGTCACCTGGTCCGCGCCATAGGTTTGCGCGAAGAGGGGGAGGATCTCGGCCTTGTGCCGGTCCATGGCCTGCAGCCAGTGCTCGGCGGTCTGCTGGTAGTGTGTGCCGTCGACCTTCCAATCCGACACCAGCGTGAGGTCGTCCTGAAACTGCATGAGCAGGTCGTGCGAGGGCATCTGGCCTCCGGTGAAGAAATAGCGCGCCATCCAGTCGGTCTGGTCGCGGGCGATGAAGTGGTAGGGGTACTTGAGGTGGGTGAAGATGTGGACAAACAACTGGCCGCCCGGTTTGAGCCAGCGGGCGACATTCCCGAGCAGCCGCTGGTAGTTTTTCATGTGCTCGAACATCTCGATCGAGACCACGCGGTCGAACTGGCTGGCGGGCAGTTCGAGCACATTCATGTCGCAGGTGATGATCGTCAGATTGCTGAAGCCGCGGCGGCGGGCTTCGCCGTCGATGTAGACCTTCTGCGTGCGCGAGTTCGACACGCCGGTGATCGTGGCATGCGGGTACTTCTCCGCGAGATAGAGTGAGAGCGAACCCCAGCCGCAGCCCAGCTCGAGGATCGCCTGGCCGTCGGCGATCTGCGCGCGCTCGGTGTAGAGCTTCAGCATGTGCTCCTCGGCCTCGTCGAGGCTCTCGCGGCCCGAGGGATAAAGGCAGCCCGAGTACTTCAGGCGCTTGCCGAGACAGTACTGGTAGAACGGGGTGGGCACTTCATAGTGCTGCTCATTGGCCGCACGCGTGTCCTCGGCAATCGGCCGGGTGCGCAGATC
>CAMAXB010000310.1 GCA_945862035.1 Opitutus sp. GAS368 | reverse complement strand
CGTGCAGTCCACGTGGAAGAGCGCCAAGACGGGTGCCGTGTATCCATCGAAGGTCAAAGTGGTGACGACGGACCCCGCGACCGGGGCGTCGGTTGTACTCTTCATCGAGCCGCTGGCGGAGAGCCAGGAGCTGACCGGCGAACTGGGCGGGGTGCCCTATTGGGAAGGCGCCTGCCGCGTCCGCGATGCCTCCGGGCGGGAGATCGGATCGGCCTTCATGGAGCTGACCGGCTATGCGAAGGATTTGAAGATCTAGCCCGGCGGAAGCCGCGGGGCAGGATCACATCAGATTCAACAGGCGCGGTAGCCAGAGCGAGAGGGCCGGGATGTAGGTGATGGCCAGCAGCGCGAGTATCATGGCGATAAAGAACGGAATCGCCGAGGGGACCACCCGCGCAATGGTGGTCTTGCCGACGCCGCAGCCCACAAACAGGCAGGTGCCAACGGGGGGCGTGCAAAGGCCGATGCAAAGATTCGCAATGAGTACGATGCCGAAGTGGACGGGATCCATGCCTAGCGCCATGACCACGGGCAGGAAGATTGGCGTGAAAATCAGCACGGCGGGCGTCATGTCCATGAAGGTGCCCACAATGAGCAACAGAAGGTTGATCAGAAGCAGCACCATGATCGGGTTAGCCGACAAGCCCAGCATGGCCTCACTGACCATCTGCGGGACGCGTTCATAGGCCAGCACCCAGCTCATGGCCTGGCTCGCACCGACGAGCAGCATGACCACGGAAGTGGTCTTGGCGCCGCGCAGGATGATCGAGGGCAGGTCGGCCCACTTGATTCCCCGGTAAACGAACATCCCGAGCAGGAAGCAATAGACGACCGCGATGGCCGAGGCCTCGGTTGCGGAGAAGATGCCCCCAAGAATGCCGCCGAGGACAACGGCGGCCAGGAGCAGGGTCGGGATGGCCCGGATGAAGGCGGTAGAGATGTCGAGGCCGGCCGCCATTTCTGCGGCGCTCTGCGCAACCTTGGCCGGAGGACGAATCGCCAGGATGAACGCACTGGCCGCCATGATGGAAAGGCCCACGACCAAGCCGGGGACCACTCCGGCCATGAAGAGCGCGGCCACGGAGACATTTCCGGAGACGACCGCGAAAACGATCATGATATTGCTCGGGGGAATCAGCAGGCCCGTGGTCGCCGACGTGGCGGTGAGTGCGACGGCAAACTCGCGCTTGTAGCCCTTCTCCTCCATCTGCGGGATCATAAAGCCTCCGATCGAGGACACCGCGGCGGTGGCGGAACCGGATACCGCGCCGAAGAGCATGCACGTGAGTGTGTTCACGTAGGCGAGGCCGCCTTGAAAGCGCCCGACCAGGGAATAGGCAAAGTCCATCAGGCGACGGGCCATGCCGCCATCGCCCATCAGAATTCCGGACAGGACGAAGAAGGGAATCGCGAGCAGCGGAAAGCTCGCGATGCCGCTGGCCATGCGCTGGGCGACAATATAGCCGGTCGGCACATCCCCGAGCGTGGCAATGGTCGCGACCGTGGAGAGGCCGATACAGACAGCAATCGGGACATTGAGGAGCATCAGCCCCACGAAAACAACGAGCAGAACCAGGACTTCGGGAGACATGGTTCAGGCCTCCTTGGGGGATGGCGGAACCACCGCTGGTGGGCGGAGCAGGTGCTCGATGGCGAAGGCGCAGATGAACAGACCGCTGATCGGCACGGCGGAATAGAGGTAGCCGATCTTCCACTGCAGGACGGGCGTGAGCTGATTGGCCGCGAGGGTTTCGGCCACGAGGCGGGAACCGCCGAACACCAGGGCGAAACCGGCGAAGATCAGGACGGTGATCTCCGCCACGATCGCGACCCACCGCTGGGCGGAGGGATCAAGTTTACCCACGAAGTAGTCCACCCCGAGGTGGCCATACTCGCGGTAAGTCAGGGCGGCGCCAAAGAGGGAGACCCAGATCAGCAGGTTCACCGCCAGCTCCTCGGTCCAGTCGCTCGGAACGATTCCCGGTACATAGCGAGAGATCACGCCCCAGAGGACGTCGAACACCAGGGCCGAGAACAGGAAGATCGTGAACCACTCCAGCGCACGGACCACCATCAGCCAGGGAGAAAGGGACTTGTTCATGGCGACCGCCTCACTGGACCGCGCGAATCTGTTCGGCGAGAACGCCGACCCGGGTACCTTCAAATTCCTTGTACAGAGGGGCGGTGGCGGCAACGAACGGCGCCTTGTCCGGGCGATAGATTTTTACGCCCGCCTTTTCAACCGCCTCCAGCGAGGCCTTGGTCTGTTCCTGCCAGAGCTTGCGCTGGAAGACAACTGACTCGTTGGCAGCCTGGGTGATCCAGCCCTGCATCGCGGGCGAGAGCCCGTCCCAGATCATCTTGCTGAAGATCACCACGTCGGGGATGCGCGTGTGCTCGTCGAGGGAGTAGTGACGCGCCACCTCGTAATGGCGGCTAGTGTGGAAACTCGGCGGGTTGTTCTCCGCACCGTCGACCATGCTTTGCTGCAGGGCGGTGTAGAGCTCGCCGAAAGGCACGGGCGTGGGTCCGCCGCCCAACAGCGCGATCAGATCGCGCGCCATCTTGCTCGGGAGTACGCGCAGCTTGAGTTCCCTCACATCTTCGGGCCGGAGAATCGGCTTATCGACCGTATAGAAGCTGCGGCTGCCTGAATCGTAATAGCAAAGACCGTGGACGCCCACCGGGTCACCGGCCGCCAGCAGCGCTTGTCCGATCGAGCCTTCGAGCACGCGCCAATAGTGGATGTCGTCCCGAAACAAGTACGGCAGTCCGAAGACAGCCATATCCGGAACAAAGCCCTCCATGGCAGCCGCCGAGGTCTTGACCATCGCCAGCGCTCCCCGCTGAACCTGCTCGATGCACTCCGGCTCGGAACCCAGCTGACCATTGGGGAAAACCTGCATCTCCAACATGCCGCCGGACAACTCCCCTGCCCGTCGGGCCATGTACTCCATGGCCGCGTGCACGGGGTGCGATTGATCGAGCACATGGCCGAGCTTGAGCACGGTCTTCTGGCCACCGGCGGCGGCATTGGCGCCGCGCTCGGATCGCAGCACGCCGATAAACACGACCGCGGCCAGCAGCGAACCGACGACCAGGCCGAGCGCGAGGAACGAGAGCGATTTTCTATCCATAAGGGGTGCGGTCAGCAGAAGGGAGGCCCTAGCCTGATTCAACGCTCATTTCGCCGCGGTCGGCGGCGGCACGGAGTTCAGACTGGTAGGCTTCGTCGCTGGCTCGATCGTGACATTCGAAAAGCTGATGCTGCCCGTGTGGGAAAGCACCTCCGTTGCCGTGACGCCGCGGAAGGTCGAGTTGCTGATGCGGATACCCTCGACCA
>CAMAXB010000309.1 GCA_945862035.1 Opitutus sp. GAS368 | reverse complement strand
GATTGGCAAGGTGATCGTCCACCTGCCCGCGGACCTACGGGTTTTGGCGGATGAGCCACTGCTGTCACGCGCGCTCGGTAACCTCGTGCGCAACGCGGTGCGTTACGCCGGCGACGCGGGGGAAATTCAACTGGAGGCGGTGACCGCAGTGGGGGATTCCGTGACCCTGACCGTGTCCGATGGCGGCCCGGGCGTGCCGCCCGAGGCGCTCGCGCGATTGGGCGAGCCGTTTTATCGTCCCGAGTCCGCCCGCACCCGCGAAACAGGTGGCGTCGGCTTGGGCTTGGCCATCGTGCGCAGTGCGGTGGAGGCCTGCGGCGGCACGCTGCGTTTCTCGAACCGCGTGCCGAACGGGTTTCAGGCGGAGATCACCCTCCGCTCCGCGTCGTCGAAGTGAGCGGATCCTCGAGGTGGCGGTATCCCGAAACGGGTGAGGCCTCGAATGGCGATGGCGGCGTTCAGGGCCTGACGAGCCGATCGTCAGTGGGCGGCGCTCACCAGTGGGCGCGCGGCGTGACCGCCACCTACGCCTATTCGGCCACCACGGCGGGGCTAACCGGCATGGACTACTCCGATTCCACGACCGACCTCACCTACACCCTACAACCGGCTGGATCCGGCTCCACGCCTAGGCGTAAGGGTTAAAATGCTGATAGGCGGCCAGCACGATGGGCTTGGCCCATTGCGGGGTGCCACTGAGTTGATCCGCAAGCGGGAAGGTGAGCCGCTTTTCTTCAATTGACAGGACTAGTCGCGGCAATGGCGCCGTTCCCGTTGAGGGATCGCGGTCCAAGGAGTTGTCGTAAACCAGCAGTGACGTGACGTGAGGGATCAGGCGGATGAGATTGGCGTGGCTGCCGATCCAGCGCTGGCGGATGTCCCGTTCGGGGATGTTATGGCCACCCTTATTAACCCGTGCGGCGACTCGCCTCAGATGGAGTTCCACACTTTCAAGTCCGGCGTACCAGATCCGAATGATCGCTCCCTGGGTTGCGCCCTCGAGCAGGAGGCGCGTGAGCGTAGTGCCGCCCAGGGTGGTCTCGAAGGTGAAGGCTGTGCCCTTCGCGAGCGCCGCCTCCAGCTGACGCCTGCCCTCCTGCCAAGCCCAGGCGTTGGCCTCCGTTTGGCCCATACTCGGGTTGGCGGCTATCGCGGCGCGCGCCGCTTGATCCGGATTAAAATACTCGGCCCCGTTTTCCCGCAGAAAGGCGCCACCGATGCTGCTCTTCCCGGCGCCATTGACCCCGGCCAGAACCGTGATCTCTGCCCGGGGCGGCGATGTGGGTGGCCGCAGACTTTTTTTAGCCGCCATGGGCGGCCCGGGCGGCCCTCACCGCTGTTTTTCCCAGCGATGTGGGGCTGGCTTTAAAGAGTTTAGCGACGCCACGCTTCGCGGCCGGTGTAGCCATCTTGGCGACGAGGGCGTCGAACTGGCCGGCCAAGGCGTCGAGCGGAGCCGTCTGCGCCCGCTGAAGCTCGGCGTAATGGCCGATGGGGAGCAATACGAACTCCGCCCGATTGTGATGGGTGATGGCAATGGCCCCCTTCAATGCCTGCAGGCGGGCTGAACCAAAATTGTTCTTCAGGTCGCTGGCGCTCATCGACGGCAGACCAGCGATCGCCTGCATCAGGACTTGAGGCTGGGGGGCTTCGAGAAAGGTCGGCATTGGGCACAAATAGCTAATATGGCTAAATTGTCTAGTTTAACGCCGCCGGAGAACTGACCGGAGTTTTGGGTAACTACCGCAGAAGGCTTTAGGCCTCAAGCTGCGGACGATGTGCCTCGGGCCAGTCGATGTGGAAGAACTTGCCGCGCTTCACATCGGTGCGCTCGTAGGTGTGGGCGCCGAAGTAGTCGCGCTGGGCCTGGAGCAGGTTGGCTGGGGAGCGCTCGGAGCGGTAGCCGTCGTAGTACGCCAGCGCGGAGCTGAAGGTTGGCGTGCTGATGCCGTGCTCGGCCGCGAGGGCGATGACCTTGCGCCAGTTGGCCTGGGCCTTCTGGATGGTCTTGTTGAAGTACTCGTCGAGGAGGAGGTTCGCGAGCTTCGGGTTGCGGGCGTAGGCCTCGGTGATCTTCTGGAGGAAGGCCGCACGGATGATGCAGCCGCCGCGGAAGATCTGGGCGATCTGGCCGAAGTTGAGTTTCCAGCCGTATTCGCCCTGCGCGGTGCGCATGAGCTGGAAGCCCTGAGCGTACGAGCAGATCTTCGAGCAGTAGAGGGCGTCGTGGATGGCCTCGATAAGGGCCTTCTTCGAGCCGCTGTACTTCTTGACCTTGGGACCCTTGAGGATCTTGGAGGCGGCGACGCGCTCTTCCTTCACGGCGGAGAGGCAGCGGGCGAAGACGGACTCGGCGATGGTCGGGGCCGGCACGCCCATGTCGAGGGCGTTGACCGACGTCCACTTGCCCGTGCCCTTCTGGCCGGCGGTGTCGAGGACGATGTCGACGAAGGGCTTCTTCGTGACGGGGTCCTTCTGTTTGAGGATGTCGGCGGTGATCTCGATGAGGAAGCTGTCGAGCGCGCCCTTGTTCCAGGTGGAGAAAATCTCGCCCATCTCGGCCGGCTTGAGACCGAGGATGCCCTTCATGAGGGCGTAGGCCTCACAGATCATCTGCATGTCGCCATACTCGATGCCATTGTGGACCATCTTCACGTAGTGACCGGCACCGTTCTCGCCGATGTACACGGTACAGGGGACGCCGCCCTTGATGGGCTGGCCGGGCTTGGCGCCCGTGAGGGGCTTGCCGGTCTTCTTGTCGACCTTGGCCGCGATGGCGGTCCAGATTGGCTTGAGCTCCTCCCAGGACGACTTGTCGCCGCCGGGCATCAGGGATGGGCCGAAGCGGGCACCTTCTTCACCACCGGACACGCCGGAGCCGATGAAGCGGAGGCCCTTTTCCTTGAGGGACTTCTCGCGGCGAATGGTGTCCGTCCAGAGCGCGTTGCCCCCGTCGATGATGATGTCGGCGGGGGAAAGAAGAGGGATGAGACCGTCGATCACGGCGTCGGTCGCCTTGCCGGCCTGAACGAGGATCACGATCTTGCGCGGGAGCGCGAGGGACTGCACGAATTCCTCGAGCGTCTTGGTGCCGATCAGGCCGCCCGGCGTGGAAGGATTCTCGGCGACGAACTTGTCAGTCTTCTCGGTCGTGCGGTTGTAAACCGAGATCTGGAAGCCGTGGTCGGCGATGTTGAGGGCGAGGTTCTGACCCATTACGGCAAGGCCGATGAGTCCGATGTCGGAGTACGTCTTTGGCATAGGCGGGGAGGGGGTAGGTAAAAGATCCGTCTGCCCGAAGACCATTCAATTTTCCGACCCGACAGTCCGAATTGCGCGCCCGAGTAGGCCGGT
>CAMAXB010000308.1 GCA_945862035.1 Opitutus sp. GAS368 | reverse complement strand
AAGATCATGCTCTACCTGCCTCCTTCGCTCGCCTACGGCGACCAGGGCCAGGGCATGATTCCTCCCGCCTCGACGCTCGTCTTCGAGGTCGAGTTGCTGGAGATCAATCCTCCGGCCGCGGCGGCTCCGGCGCAGCCCTAAGCGCGATTTCGATCGCTGATGCTTTCAAGGCGGTCCCGCGTGCGCGGGACCGCCTTTTTTGTGCCCCACCGGCGAGGCTGCGGAGTGGCGCGTTTGGGGCCCCAGGCTCAGGCCCGCGTCTGCGCGGGGTAGCGCCGAAGATCGAGCGTGTGGCGGCCTTCGGGCAGGAAGTCGACCTGAGGAATGAAGCGGGTCTGGCCGACGGTGTGGGGCCAAGGTTCCCAGCGTTCCGCCTGGCGGGCCCGGGCCCCGGCCTCGTCGCGGGGTCGGTCCGCATACGGGGAGCTCCGCGGGTTCCAGACATGCCAGCGGGCTGCCGCGAGGACCGTCAGGGTGGCGCGGTCGACCCATTCGAGCAGCAAGGGGGCGTGGACTGGGATGTGGGGATGCAGAGCCGGCGTGAGGTAGAAGGCCCGGAAGCGAATGCCGCACGCGGAGGGGCCGGAGCTGGGACGAAATTCGCAGGGCAGGCCGTTGACGAGCAGCAGGCCGTGCGCGAGCAGGGCGGGATCGAGCGCGGCCTCGATCCGGTCCATGCTCGAGTCGACCGTGCGGGCCACGGTGCCCGCGTTCGGGGACTCGCCGAGGAGGGGCCAGGCCTCGAGGGCCTGCCGAAACACGATCCGCGGCAACGCGGTTTTGCGGTCCGGGGGCGAGCTGAGCGCGAGCGCGCCGAGTTTTGGGAAACGCCACTCCCACAGCGGACGCAGCCACTCGACCTCGAAGGGAATCCCGTGCGCCTGCAGGTCGGCACAGATGTCCGCCAGATCAGCCCACACGAACGTGGGCAGGAAAAAGCGATCATGGAGCTCGCCCGCCCAGCGGACGAAGGGAGCCTTGAAGGGATCGGCGGCGAGCCGCGCGAGGATGGCGCGCACAAACAATGCGGTGGCGCTCATCGCCGCCGGAGACGGGTGGGTCTCGAAGGCGCGAAACTCGACCAGCCCGAGGCGCCCATTGCCGGCAAACGGATTCCAGAGCTTGTCGACGCTGATCTCCGCACGATGGGTGTTGCCCGAGCGGTCCATCAGCAGATCACGGAACAGCAGGTCGAAGAGCGGCAGGTTCTGGGGTGACCCCATCTGCTCGGCCCCGGTGCAGGCGATCTCCAGCTCATAGAGCGCCTCGAAGGTGGATTCATCGATGCGCGGCGCCTGGGAACTCGGCCCGAGATAGGCGCCGGTGAAGGCGTAGCTCAATCCCGGGTGGTGCTGGAAGTAACGGATGACCGACGGCAGCAGTGCCGGAAACGCGAAAAACGGGGAGGTCAGCCCGACGGGTCCGCCGAAGACAAGATGGGCTCCCCCGCCGGTGCCGGTCTCGCGGCCGTTGAAGTGAAGCTTGCGCGCGCAAAGGCCGGTTTTTTCCGCCGCCTCATACAAGTCATCGAGCTGGCGAGCGTAGTCGTGCCAGGTGGCGCAGACCGAAAGGTTGACCTCGATCACGCCGGGGTCGGAGGCAAATCCGATGGTCGGCAGGGCGGCGTCGGTGGGCGGGGCATAGCCGCCGAGCACGCAGCCGGTGAGCTTGAGGCCGGAGAGGACGGACTCGATCCGTGGGATCAGGTCGAGATAGGCCGCCAGCGTCAGGGGCGGGATGAAGACGGTGACGCTGCCTTCGCGAAGCTCGATCGTGAGGGCCCGCCGCAGGTGCTTTTCCCCGAGCCGATCGAGCGGAAGGCGCAGGCCGGCCAGGCTGTCGCCCGAGAGCAGGACGGCTGCGTCCGTGCCGAGGGCTGGGCGCCAGTCGTCGGAGACCCACGCGCTTCCGTCGTGGTCGAGCGGTAGGACCCAGCCCATGACCGTCTTGGGCTGTTCGGCCTCGGCCAAGGGCAGTGCGTGGCGCAGGTCGAGCTTGAGCGAAGTGGCCAGCGCCCGGATGACGGCGGCGGCCTGGGGCGCCTTGTGTTTGCCCGGGGCCAGCGAGTCCTTGAGGCGGGTCGGGTCTCGCCACAGCGGGATGCCATCGGCGCGCCACTGCACGAGGAGCGCCCAGCGGGGGAGGGGCTCGCCCGGATAGTGTTTGCCGGACGTTTCCAACACGACCGCGCCCGGGCGGTGGTCGGTGATCAGCTGGCGCGCAAACCGGCGGGCGAGGGCCAGTTTGGTCGGGCCGAGGGCGGCCACGCTCCACTCGGTGCCCTCGGGCGCAAGCGGAATGAAGGTCGGTTCGCCACCCATGGTGAGCAGCACCCCGCTCCGTGCGAGTTCCGCCTCCGTGGCATCGCCACAGGCGGATATTTTTTTCCAGGTCGCGGGGGAGTAGGGCGCGGGCATGATCAATCGATCCTCTCGACCTGCACGTCCGTGTGGAGCGTGGAGGGCACCGGGGTGGCGTGGGAGTAGGAACCTTGGATGGGATTGACGCTTTCGGCCTGAGCGGCGTGGGCGACCGGAATGAAGGCGTCGTTGCACCAGAGGCCATGCGTGGGATCCAGACCCTTCCAGCCCGCGCCCGGAAGATACACTTCGGCCCAGGCATGCATGGCCCCGGCGGAACGGTGATTATCGTCGGCGGGAGCGTAGAGATATCCGCTCACAAAGCGGGCGGCGAGGCCGAGGGTGCGGCAGAGCTCGACGAACAGGACCGCAAAATCGCGGCAGGCGCCGGCTCCGCGCCGCAGCGTCACCAAGGACGGCTGGATGCCGCCGGACTCGCGGCGCTCGTAGGCCAGCTTGGTGAAGACGAGGGTGTTGAGCTGGCTCAGGTAGCCGATGGTGCCATCGGGCCGGTCGACAAAGTTTTCCTCGAGCCAGGCGCAGAGCTGGCGCTGGGTCTCGTCGAACGGCGGGGCAAGGTAGGGCGTGAGCGCGAAATCAAAAACCGGCTCGTACGCAAACGGGAAACGAATGGCGTAGAGCTTGAGGATGAAGTCGAAGGGATTGTCGTCCAGCGTCTCGATCTCGAACTCGGTGCGCAGATTCAGGGCATCCGCCCGGTCCCAGAAATGGGCCCAGGTGAGGGCGTTGTCGTGGGGATCGCGGATCGAAAAGACCTTCGCGTTGGGCGACAGGTTGAGACTGAACCGCTGCAGGCGGTGCAGGGCGGACTCGCGCGGACGGATGTAGAGAACGTGGGGGGAGAACCCGACTTCGCGTTCGTACTGGTAGCGGGTGAAGTGGGAGACGCGTAGTTTCATCGGGTGGGCGGGGACAGGAAGGCAGGTCGCTACAGCCTAAAGCTTGCCGTCCAGCGCAGATTTCAATGCCGCGACAA
>CAMAXB010000307.1 GCA_945862035.1 Opitutus sp. GAS368 | reverse complement strand
TGGTATGAATGGTCTCCAGGACGATGGAGGCGTCGAGGAAGAACGAGAAGCGCCGGATGGATGAGAGGTCGTACTCGAGCTTACCACGGTGAGCACCGTCGTCATCATCAACGGCTGCAGCACAAACCAGACGGGCCCCACCAGCGCCTGCCGGTAGTTGGCCGAAAAATCGCGCTGAACAAAGGGATGAACGTTCGCGGTAGGGCCACTGCTCGCGCCCGTGCCCCCGCTGCCATCCGCGGGCGGGCTGGATCCCCGTTTCGACGGCACCCCGGGGGGCAGAGAGGTCAGGATTCATGCGGTCAAGGCTTTGCCCGGTCGCTTGCCGGTGAACGGGCCGCCTGAAGGGGTGGCGAGGGAAGTAAACTCAGATGGGTGGTTTGAGATAGGGTTATTACCCGGTCTCCGGTAGGATCTTAGGTTATCCGCGGATCAGGACAATCCTGTTGATAGATAAATTGTTACGTGGCAATCGCTGAGGCGATTTCCCTTGCTTTTGAGGGACCCGCGAGGGCCTCAACCAATTGGAGGCCAAATTCGAGGGCGGTCCCGGCGCCCCGCGAGGTAATTAATTTACCATCAATGACTAATCGTTCGCCAATCCGCGCGCTGGGCAATTCACCGGCCACAGAGGGATGGGCGGTGAAGCTCCGCCCGTCGAGCACCCCCGCATCGTTCAGGACCGTCGGCGCAGCGCAAATGGCTGCGAGCCAGCCGCCGCCTTGGGTCTGGGCGACCACCCGGCGGAGAACGCGCGGGTCGTCCCGGAGCCGACGAACGCCGGGCCCGCCGGGGATCAGAAGGAGATCGAAGGTTTGGTCCTCCGGCACCGCGGTCAGCGAAGTGGTGGCGTGGAGCGTCAGGCCTGAACGTCCCGTGACGTGAATTCCCTCGGCCAGCGCCGCGATCGTGACCTCAAAGCCGGCCCTCCTCATCAGGTCGATCGGGGTCACCGCTTCAATTTCCTCGAATCCCTCTGGCAATATCACGAGCACGGTGGTCATGTCAGCACTCTATCGACCCATGAGCGCAGAGGAACACGCATTTTTGGCGGGGCGCCGGCTGGTGATCTTTGGCGCCGGTTATGTGGGCGCGGCGGTGGCGCTTGCGGCGAAGGCCCGGGGACTTGAGGTCAGCGCGCTGACTCGCAATCCCGTCAAGGCGCAGGCGTTGAATGCAGCAGGGGTGCGTACGGTCGTTTCCGAACTCGCCTCGTCTGACTGGCATGGCCAGCTGCCTGCCGACACCGACTACGTGTTGAATTGTGTGAGTTCCGGCGGTGGCGGCCCCGAGGGTTATCGGCGGAGTTACGTCGACGGGCAGCGTTCCCTGCTTACCTGGGCCGGTGGGACGTCCTCGCCGGGGCGGCTGGTCTACACGGGGAGCACCTCGGTGTACCCACAGGAAGGCGGCATTCGGGTGGACGAGGTTGCGCCGACCGACGGCGCGACGGGCACCGCCCGCGTGTTGCTGGAGGCCGAGGCCCTCGTCCGTGCCTGGCGAGGGAACTGGTTTATCCTGCGGCTCGCGGGAATCTACGGCCCGGCCCGCCATCATCTGCTGGATCAGTTGCGGGCCGGGTCGGGCGAGCTGGCGGGGCGAGGGGAGCACCACCTGAACCTGATTCACCGCGACGATATCGTCTTGGCCATCTTTGCCGCGTTCGCGGCACCGGCGTCCGTCCCCAGCGGGGTCTTCAACGTGGCCGATGATGGGGCGGCGCCGAAGGCCGCGCTGGCCGAATGGATCGCGGCGCGGCTGGGCCTGCCGGCCCCGACCTTTTCGGGCGAACCGGCGATGGGGCGTCGGGCCATCACTCCGGATCGCATCATCGCGAACGACCGGATCAAGCGGGTCTTGGGCTGGCGACCGCAATACCCCACGTTTCGCGAGGGCTACGAGAGCATCTTGGGAACTCGAGCCGAGGGTCCGGGTTAATCGAGTCGGCGTCCCGATCCCCAAGCGCCAGACCGGTAGAAGAGCGGTTCCGTTTAGGGTGTAGCTGGGGTCGCCGACCCCGGTCCGGCGGTGAAGCGACTTGTCCCCAAGGCGCTGGATTGAAGGCCGTCGACCCAACGCGTTGAGGGCAATGCGTTCCACCTCAAGCCTCGAGCCCGGGGTCAGCGACCCCAGCCACAATTTTTGGCGACTTGTCCGAAGCACACGCGCTTCCGCTTGTTTTCCGTCATTCGGATTTCGGTTTTCAGGATTTCCCCCCAGCATTCCTCCTTGCCAGTACCCGCCTCCCCGGGCGCACTAGGCGATTCACGGAACGGCGAACCCTACCGGGTTCGCTCCATCAACTCACAACACTTAATCCCTCCCCACCATGGCCGGCGTAGGCAAACTCCTCAAACAAGCCCAGAAAATGCAGCGCTCGATCGAGTCGCTCCAGACCCAGATGGAGGCGAAGGAAATCGACGTCACCAGCGGCGGCGGTGCGGTGAAGATCAAGATCAATGGCGCCGGCAAGTTTCTCTCCCTCGTGCTCGACGCGGAGTTCCTCAAGGAAGACCCGAAGCTGATCAGCGACACCCTGCTCGTCGCAATCCAGGACGCCGCCAAGCAGGCCAAGGATTTCAATGACGCCGAGATGCAGAAGGTCACCTCGGCTTTCCAGATGCCGGGGATGATGTGAGACGATTTTCGAATTCGGATTTTCGAATTTCGATTTCACCCGAACCGGTGATGGGCTCGGTTCATCAATCGAAAATCATCAATCGAAATTCGAAAATCCCATGACTCCCGCCTTCGACCAGTTGCGGCAGCATTTGAAGCGGCTGCCGGGCTTGGGTTACCGCTCCTCGGAGCGGATTGCCCTGCACCTGCTCGTTGAGAAGCCCGCACAGCTGCCCGCCCTGGTCGAGGCCCTGCAGGCCGCCGCGCGCAGCGTGCGGCGGTGCGTCCGCTGCGGAAACCTGGCCGAGGCGGTCGACTGTGCCATCTGCGCCGATGCCCGGCGGGACCGCCGCGTCGTCTGCGTGGTCGAGCATGTGCCCGATCTCGTCGCGGTCGAGCGGTCGGGCGCCCACCGCGGCGTGTACCACGTGCTGCACGGCAAGCTTTCCCCGGTTCAAGGTGTCGGTCCGGAGGATCTCAATTTCGCCCCGCTGCTGGCCCGGCTCGCCGCGGGAGAAATCGAGGAACTCATCCTCGCGCTCTCCAATGACGTCGAGGGCGAGGCGACCTGCCACTACCTGACGCAGCATCTCCCCGCGGGGCGCGCGGTCCGGGTGTCGCGCATCGGCTTCGGTCTGCCCAGCGGGGGCGGGGTTCTTTACGCTGACTCGGTGACCCGCAAGAGCGCGCTCGATGGCCGAAGGGCATATTCGTAGTTGCCGGAGCCGCGTCGTTTTTTTCACT
>CAMAXB010000306.1 GCA_945862035.1 Opitutus sp. GAS368 | reverse complement strand
TTGTTGTTGTTAATCAGATTTTTTTCATAATTAACAATGGCTTGGCATCGGGCCGGAAGTGGTCAGGGATGGGGTGATGTCCGGCCTCGCGCGCTGCCTCTTCTGCCCATTCGCCCTCAGTCTGATCTCCACGGTTTCCGCGGGGGCATCAGTTCCTGACCCTGCCCCGATCGCGCTGCCCTTGATGGCGGTCCTTTCAGATCGGGTCGCCAATCAGCAGGCGACCGGGACGTTCACGATGCCGGTGACACTGTTGCGCTTCGAGCCCGGCGTCGACGTGCAGGAGCGAAATCTGGCGGAGGGACAGGCCGACATCGCCATCCGCGGGGGCACCTTTGAAAATACCGGTTTTGCGGTGGGCGGGTTGACGCTCTACGACCCCCAGACCGGGCATTACTCGGCCGAAATTCCGCTCGCGCCCGCGCTGCTCACCGCTCCCACGGTGCTCACCGGGGCGGATCATGCCCGTTTGGGTTGGAATGCCACCGCCGGCACCGTCGCGTACCGTTGGGCGCCGGTCCGGACAGGCGGGGAAATAGAGATGGGCGCCGCGAACCATGCGTCGATTCGCGCCGCGCTGCACGCCGGTCAGGTGCGCCCCGCCTGGGGCGGTCAACTCGGCTTCGATCTTGCGGCCGGCTATTCGGAGTCAGAGGGCGCGATCCTTCATGGCGATCACCGGTTCTCCCGAGCGACCGCGCGGCTGCAGTTTTCGAAGGACGGGGCGCAAACGGACTGGGTGGCGGGCCGGCAAAAGAAATTCTTTGGCTGGGTCAACCTCTACACCCCGTTCAACTCGCCGGAGAGTGAGGATCTGGCGACGACGTTGCTGGCGTTCAACCATCGCCGTCCGCAGGGCCCGGACGGAGGCTACGTTCAACTGGGCGCGTATCACCGGAAAAACTACGATGACTACCGCTTCAATCGCTTCGCGCCGGTCGGGCCGGTCCGGCCCTGCGAGCACACCACCTGGGTTTCCAGCGTCGCGCTGGACGGCCGGTGGGTGGGGCAGGCCGCCTGGGCCGTGGGCTACCGCGCCGGCGTCACGACCGACGAGATCACCTCGACGTCGCTCACCTTCGGACCCTTTCGGACTCGCGTACACCGCTCGGCAGGGGTGTTTCCGGAGTGGCGGCGCCCGGCGGGCGCGACGACCTGGAAGGTCACCGGCGGCCTCGCTTTCGACGACACCAGCCGGGATGGATCCAAGCTCTCGCCGCTCCTTGAGTTCGCCGGCGAACGTCCGGGATCCTCGTTGCGCCGGTGGCACGTTGGCTACGCCCAGACCACGCAGGTGCCCGGCTACACGGCGCTGAACGCGGCGCCCGGCGCTGGCTTGTTCCGCGGCAACCCAAGCCTCGGCCGCTCGACCAGCCGTAATCTCGAAGCCGGCGCGCGCATAGCGCTCTATGGTTGGGAGGGAGCGGCGACCGGGTTCTTCCGGCAGGACGATCGACTGGTGGACTGGACTTTCCGCCGCGGCGTGACAGCCCGCTCGGCCAACGCGGTGGATGTCGACGCAACCGGGATTGAGGCCACGGCGCGGGGTAGGCTCGGACCGTTGGATCTCGTTCTGGGTTATGCCTGGTTGCGCAAGACGGCGGACTACGGCTTGGCCGGGGTGGAGGCTAGCTTTTATGCGCTCAACTTTCCTGAACACCGCCTGACGGCCGCCTTCGTCGCGCCGCTGGTGGCTGGTTGGGAATTGCGGATCGACAGCGAGGCCCGCGTGCAGGAACGCAATCCCCTGCGGACCCTTGGGGGCGACCGCGCTCTGCTCACGGCGGTGGGCCTGCATTGGAACGTCCCGGTGCGCGGCCTGCGGCTGTCGGTCCAGATCGACAATCTGTGGGATGACGATTTTCAGGACGTCCCGGCAGTTCCGGCGGCGGGCCGCCAAGTGTCGTTCGGAGCGGCATATCGCTGGTAGCTTCTTGGGTGGGCTCCGCTTCGTGTTGGTTGCGGGTTGACGTTTGCGGCAGTCCGGCCTGCTTTCCGATCAATGTCCTCGTCCAACCCCTTCCTCGATCCCTCCTTCGACATTCGCTGGTCCCGGCACCTTCCCTCGGAGATCGCTCCGGCGATCGAGTCGGCCCTCACCCGCGCCCAGGCGGCGATTGACGGGATCGCGGCGCAAGCGGCGGAAGCGGTGAGCTACGAGACCACGTTCCTGGCGCTTGAGTCCGCGGCCGAGGAGCTGGGCCGCGCCTGGGGCCGGGTCACTCATTTGCAATCCGTGGCGGACTCCCCGGCGCTCCGCGAGGCGCACAACGCGATGCTCCCCAAGGTCACGGCCTTTTATGCCCGCATCCCGCTCAACGCGGCCCTTTGGCGTCAGCTAAAGGCGTTTGCCATTTCTCCCGCGGCGGCGGCCTTGACGGGAATTCATCGGCGTTTTCTCGACGAGACGGTGGCGGACTTCAAGCAGGCCGGTGCCGACCTGCCGGACGCCGCCCGGGCCCGGCTGGAAGCCCTGCAAGGGGAGCTCGCCGAGGTCACCCAGAAGTACTCGGAGAACGTCCTCGATGCGACCAACGCCTGGCAGATGGTGATCGACGATCCGCGCCGGCTGGCGGGCCTACCGCCGCACGCGCAGGCTGCCGCGCGACACTTGGCCGAAGCCAAGGGGCTGGGTTCGCCTGAACGGCCGCAGTGGCGCTTCACTCTGCATCAGCCGTCGATCGAGCCGGTGATGACCTACGGCGAAGATGAAGATCTGCGCCGCGAGGTCTGGGCGGCGTCCGCCGCGGTCGGCGCCCAGGCGCCGCACGATAATGCTGCCCTCGTCGCGCGCATCCTCACGCTGCGAGCGGAGAAAGCGGCGTTGCTCGGCAAACCTCATTTTGCCGCTCTGGTGCTGGAGCGGCGCATGGCCAAGACCGGCGAGCGGGCCCTTGCTTTCATCGAGGACTTGCAGACCCGCTGTCAGGTCGCCTTTGCCCGCGAGTGCCGCGAACTTGAGGAGTTCAAGGCGCGAGCGACCGGCGGAACGGTCGGGCCACTCAAGGCCTGGGAGGTCATTTATTGGGCGGAGCGGCTGCGGCGGGAGCGGTATGCGTTCGATGAGGAGGTGCTCCGCCCCTATTTCCCGATGGATCGCGTGATCGCGGGTTTATTCGATCTCGCGTCGCGCGTCTTCGGCCTGCGCATCGCCGAACGATCGGCCGGGGCGGTGGAAACCTGGCATCCGGAGGTGAACTATTACGACGTGCTCGGCGCCGACGGTGCTGCAATCGGATCGTTCTATGCGGACTGGTACCCGCGGGAGTCCAAGCGGGGAGGCGCGTGGATGGGTTATCTTGAAACCGCCGGCCCGCGGCCCGATGGGAGCTGGAGTCGGCATCTTGGGTACATCTGCGGCAATATGACGCCACCC
>CAMAXB010000305.1 GCA_945862035.1 Opitutus sp. GAS368 | reverse complement strand
CGTGTTCGTCTTCGTCGGCTTCATCGCGTACTCGATCGTCAGCGCGGTCTTCCAGGTGAGCGCGAGTTTCCGGATGGGTTGATCGGCCGCGCGGCCGGAAGGCGCGCGGCCGGATTTTGGATTCTCGATTCTCGATTTTGGATTTTCCCGGACCCACGAGACGGCGCGGACGTACACGAGGCACGCCCCTACGAGATGGGGGCGCGCGACGAAATGCGTGTAGGGGCGTGGCTCGTCCACGCCTGGATTGCTCCAGACCCATATCCGAGCCCCGAACGTACTTCACGGGTCGGGAGACCCGTGCCACTCGGGCCGTCCCTCAATACACCACGATCTGGCTGGTGATATCCACGCCGTCCTGCTCGAGGCGGCCTTGGTTCGTCTGGACGGGAAAGTTGGTGCCGTGCGATGAACTCCCGGCGGTGAACTTCAATTGGGAGATTCCGCTGACCTGAACCGCCCGGTTGTTCGACTGGGAAAGATCGCCGCCCGTGATCCGCACGTCTCCGCCCGATCCGATTCGAAGCACGGGAGTCGCGTCGTCGACAGCGGTAATCTCGCCCACGAAGACCGGACCGGAGAAGCGCACATCCGGCGCATACACACCGGTGAGTCCGCGCGTCGCATAGAAATTCGCATTAGCCGCCCGCAGGCCGCCAAACTGCCCGTCTGTGCTCGTGATCGCGATGAACGCGAGGCCCGCCATGCCATCGTAGGTGACATCATCGCGATAGAGCGCGGGATTAGATCCCGGCACCGCGCGACCCACGCTGAAAACCGTCAAGTTCGTCGTCGCATTCGCGTCGGTCAGGATGATGCCGGCATGGCCGCGCAGGTATTGGACGTTCTGATTGTACTTCTGCGGCAAGGCCGGACCGGTGGGCGCATCCAGCACGAGGGTGAGCGTCCCCGCCCCCGAAAACTCCACCTGCACGATGTCATCGTTCATATCGATGTAGGACATCCGGAGAATCTGCCCGGCGTCCGCCGCGACGGAGGCGGCACTTCCGCCGAGGAGAATTTGGTCGTAGGTGAAACCGGTCAGCGGGTGAACGATGTCGGGAAATTCCGTGCCCACTCCCACGAGCTTCGCGGTCGAGGTCAGACCGAGGATGGCCGTGCGGCTCGACGTCGTGCCGCTGCCGGAGGTCATGAGGGCGGAATAGAGGCCCGCATTGGACGGCTGCATGTCCGCCAGGGAGACTGTCGCCGAGGTCCCGCCGCTCAGATCCGATCCGTTGCGCTGCCATCGATAGGAGGTCGCGCCGCCCGGCGCCTCGAACACCACGGTGGCTCCCTGGGCTGCCGAGACGGAGGTCGGGGTCGGTCCGCTCACGGTGATGGTGAACGTGCTCGACGCCACATTGCCGTTGGAATCGGTGGCACGAATGATGACGTCGACCGTGCCCAGCGCCTTGGGCGTCAGGCTGAGATTCGAACCGGAGATCGTGGCATCGACCACAGCGGGCGCGGAGATCTGACCCGTCAGCGCCAGCACCGAGGCCGCCGAACCGGTGCTCGGAGGATAGATGGACGCGAGCGAGATGGAGTTAATGATCGCCACGTTCGCCGTCGTGAAGATGTTGCCCGAAACGTTTCGCAGCGGAAGTTCCGTGAATCCTGTCCCCGTGACGTTGTACCGCGGAAACGACGCCATCGTGTCGACGACCGTCATGCCGGAACCCATGACTCGACCGAACACGGTGTAACCGCCGCCATTGCCCGTCCCAAGGATCGTGGAATTGTCCCGCGTGTTGAAGTACCACTCGCTCGAGGCGCTGTTGAGGTTACTCGTCCGAGCCGCCGCCAGAGTTCCCCGGGCGTTCGGCAGATTGTACTCCAGCGGGACCGGGTTGTAGCGGAAAATCGACGCAAACTGGCTGCCCGTCCACGTGTAACCTCCGCCTTGGAGAATCGACGTTTGCCCGCTTGAATCGAGAGCGGCCGACCGGTGAAAAACGCCCGCGGTGTACGCGCCTGCCTGAACATAATTGAGAAAGTTCGCGACATGCTGGGGCGCCGCGCTCGCGAGGAGCTCGACGTTGAATTTGCCCACTACGGTGTCGTATTGGACCACCTGTCCGGTCACTCCGGGGAGGCCGAAATAGTCCCGCAGATCGATCGTGATCGTCGTCCCGGCCGTGACGAGCGTCTGCGCTGGCAGCGGCTTCAACAACGTCGGCAGGGTCGACTGCGCGCGCAACGCCATGGCCATGAACGCCAGCACGAACGAGAGGGAGAGGCGGAAAAGGGACATGCGATTCAAGAGTGGCCTGCCGTGGACGCCGCGGACAATCCGAATGTTCCGAGCTGGCGCACGGAAAATCGCGGACCCAAACTCTCCTTTCGCCGGCTGCCGCATGCCCACTCCACATTTCATCTGGCCCGCGCCCGATCCCACCGACGCCTTTGGGCTCGTCGCGCTCGATCGAGATCTCTCGCCGGAACGGCTGATCTCGGCCTATCGGCACGGCATCTTCCCCTGGCCCGACAGCATGCTGGCCGCCGCGATTCCGTGGGTCTGCCCGGTCCGGCGCGCGATCCTAGAGTTCAAGGCCCTCCACGTGCCGCGCAACCTGCGTCGCTCGCAGCGGGCGCGGTCCGCGCTGCGTTTCACCCACGACACTACGTTCGAGGCCGTGATTCGCGCCTGTGCCGCGTCCGCGCGACCGGGCCAGCGCGGGACCTGGATCACTCCGCCGATGATCGCGGCGTACACCGAACTGCATCGCCAGGGCCACGCGCACAGCGTGGAGGCGTGGGAGGGCGAAACACTCGTGGCCGGACTTTATGGCGTCACAGCCGGCGGCGTCTTCACCGGCGAGAGCATGTTCCATCACATCGATGACGGCTCGAAGCTCTGCGTGCTTCATCTGATCGCGCATCTGCAGCAGCGCGGCGCGACATGGATCGATATCCAGCAGTTGACGCCGCACTTCGCCCTGCTGGGGGCGCGGGAAATTCCGCGGAGCGAGTTTCTCGAGCGGCTCGCGGCGGAACAGAAGATGGGACGGGTGCTCTTCTAGGACTTTTCGATTTTGGATGAGGATGTCGCTTTGCTCGGTACTCGATTTTTGATTTGAGACAGGCGCCCTCGGATGGAACCCCAAGAATGCATGTTCGGAGGGCCAGGCATTTTAAGCGCAAAGACGCCAAGGCGCTAAGAGCTGGCGGTGGTTCGGGGCATTGGATGAGCCCTGTGCCTCGGTGTCTCGGTGGTAAAAATGGGCTTGGAGGATTTGGTCCGGGGCGTTCGCGCCTTCGCGTGAGAGGATGGCCGCAAGCCTGAGAGACCTCCAAACCTCGGGCATTTTTAACCACCGAGACACCGAGGCACCGAGATCGGAGGTCAGGCATTTTTAAGCGCATCTCTGATTCGTGGTTTCCTGGTTTCA
>CAMAXB010000304.1 GCA_945862035.1 Opitutus sp. GAS368 | reverse complement strand
TCCGTCGAGGCCGGATCATTGAGCAATTCCAAAACGGCCTCGGCGGAGCTCGGCCCTCCACATTATTGCGGCTACGCCGCGCTTGAGTCGGCTTGCCGTGCGTCAGTCCGGCCGCGGCACTTCGCGGCCCGTGATGCTCGCCTTCGAGAAACTCAGCCGCTGCCACGGATGCTCCTCGACGGCGTCGCAGGCGCGGCAGACCCGACCGCTTACGGTGTGCGCATCCGACGCCCCGACACCTGAACGGGCAGCAGGCGATCGCCCAGCCAGAATAGCGCCAGCGTCGCGGCCAACATGGGCAACAGGGTTGCGAGGAGGAACGTCCCCAGCAGCACCGGGCGTGGCAGCGGTGTTCCGCCGTCCGGGATCGCGAGACGCCCGACGGGCCGGCGCCGCCACCACATCGCAAGGCCGGTCACGCCCAGCAAGATCACCCCCACTGCGGCCAGCGTGCCGAGGACCTGATTGGCCAGGCCGAAGAGTCGGCCTTCATGGGCGACGATGCCCCACGAGAAGAACTGCGCCAGATATCCGAAGTCCCGGAACGTCACTTCGGCCAGGACGCGGCCGGAATATTGATCGAGATGCAGGAACACGCGGCGGAATGGTTGTCGCGAATCCGAGATGGCACTGAAGACGCCCTCCGGCCCAACCGGCAGTCCCACCACGAAGGGCCGCGGCACCGCCCGTTCCTCCGCCAGTGCCATCGCCCGGTCGAGCGAAAGCGCCCCGACAAACGGACCCTCGGGCGCCGGGGCCACCGGGTGCATCCCGGGCCCGTGCGACGCGTGCTCGTCCGTGGCGGGCGGCGCGGAAGCGAGGCGATCGATCCGCTCCGCCAGGCCGGCCCGCAGCGGCGGCGACCAACCCGTGAGCGCAGAGCGATGCGCGCCGGCAAACGATTCGCGGGGCGAGCCCTGGCCAAGCACAGCGGACACCTTGCGGTACCAACTGCCGGCGGCCTGCGTCCATAGGAGACCGGTGACGAGCAGAAACACCGTGCCCGCCGAGCACCAGACGGCCGGCACCGCATGCAAGTCCCGCCAGAAGACACGCCCCTCCGCTCGCAATCTCGGGAGCAGGAAACCCCACGGCGTGAACTTTGGCCGCGGCCAGGCGAGATAAAAGCCCGTGAGGAAAAGCACGAGCGCGCCACTCGCAACGAGTTCAACGACGTACTCGCCGAAGGCCCCGGCGAACAGCGTGCCGTGCAGCTTTTTTACCTGGGCCATGAGCGTTTCCTCGTCGTGCAACCGGCCCAGCAGGCGACCCGTCTGCGGATCGACAAAGACCGTGAGCCCCGGGCTATGGAGGCCCGCGCCCGGCGGTTGAAAGATCACCTGCGCCGTTTCGCCGGGAGCAAACGCAGGCTGATACGATTGCGCGCGCCAGCCTGGCGGCGCCGCGGTGCGCGCCGCGGCGAGTTGCCCGTCGGCCGGGACCGCCGCCGTGCCAACCGATGGCGTGCGCAGCAGATCGCGATAGCGCCACGCCTCGTATTGCGGACGCCAGAGATAGATCGCGCCCGTCACCGCGAGGAAGATGGCGAACGGCGCCACGATCAGTCCGGCGTAGAAGTGCCAGCGCCACACGGCGCGGTAGGCGGCACCCTGGGTCAGCGCAACACCCGCGGCAGGCGGGGTGGAAGGATCGGTCGAAGAGGTCATGGCGGGGAGGAAATCAGGCGCGCGAGGAATTCCTCAGGCTGCCAGTTCGAGTTGTCGGTGCGGTGGAGGATGCGGCCGTCCGCCCCGATCAGAATCGTGGCGAGGGTGTGGCGATACAGGTTCTCGCCGGGGATCGCATAGACGCCGAACTGGTGCAACAGGTCGGCCATCGCCCCCTTGGAACCCGTGAGGAACGAGAAATTCCGTGTCTCAATTCCGCGGGCCTCGGCGTACGCCTTGAGCACCGCCGGCGTGTCGTGGGCGGTGTCGAATGAGATGGAAATCAGCTCGAGATCGGTGACGCCGGCCTGCCGCGCCGCCAGCTGGAGCGCCTGCATCTTTCCTGTCGCCGCCGGGCACATCGTGGGCACTGGACAGCGCGTGAAGATGAAGTTCAGCACGACGCGCTTGCCCCGGAAGCGATCGAAGCGCACGACGGCCCCATCCTGGTTCAACAGGCTGAACGCCGGCGCCACCTCGCCGATCTCGCGGTACGCCCCCCGGCCGCGCGCGTGCGTGTCCTGCCGGAGCGCCAGCGCCGCCGCCGCGAGTTCGACTTCCGTCTGGCGGTCGAGCACCCGGAGCAGATCCAGGCGGAACTCCCCGGGCTGGGCGTGCACGAGGCGCGCCGCAATCCGCTGGCCTTCCCGAAACGCGTCGGCCCGCACGCCGCCGCCCAGCGTGAACTCCATCGTCATCTCCGGCATGTAGCCGGGGATCTCCTCATGGTGGACGACCAGGACTTCCCGTTCGGCATCGACCCGGAGTATCTCGCCGCGCACGTCGTGCTCGGCCGGGCCAGTCCATCCGGTCGGGGTCGTCGCTTCACGCGCACAGCCGGCCAGGCCGGCCGTCAGGAATCCCAGCGCTAGCACCAGCGCAACTCCCATGGGCGGCATCGACATGGCGGTCAGCGGTTTTGCAGTTCGTCCCATGTCCACATCATGGCCCGGCCCGCATCCGCCGCCCGCACCCGCGCCACCGCCGCGGCGGACACGGGCCCGGACCGGTTATCCCAGGCGCCGCGCACATAGGTGAGCACATCGGCGATCTCCTGATCCTGGAGTTGCATGCCATGGGGCGGCATGACGCTCGCATAGGTGACGCCCTTGACCGTGATGGGACCCTGCAGGCCGTGGAGCACGATCCGAATCAATCGATCCGGATCGCCGGCCACCGGTTCGGCACCGGCCAGCGGGGGAAAAGCCCCCGGCAGGCCGAGGCCCGTGAACTGGTGGCACGTGAAACAGATGCGCGCATAAATCGCCTGACCGGCCTCGGCGTTGCCGACTCCTCCGTCGGCGGAGGCCGCGGGTGCCGCCGGGGCGGCCGCGGAGCCCGGCGGGGAAAGCTTCACGTCCCGCAGCCAGAACTCGGCCTCGCGCCGGTAAAGCGTCGCCGTGATGACCTGATCGCGGGTGGCGGCGGGCAGGACGTCGGCCTCGACCTTCAGCGCCATGGTCATCGCCGGCATGAAACCGGGAATCTCCTCGTGCCTGACCATCAGGGACGATTGCGCCGGCATGACATCGGTGACGACGCCTCGGAGCGGATACGCCGGTGCGGCTGCTGTCGCCGGCGGGGAGGTGTTGGCAGGGGAGGCCGGGTCGCGGGAGCAGCCGGCGAAAACGAGGGAGGCAAGCAAAGGTAAAAAGCGGAAATACATGGATGAAAGAGGAGTGAGAGCTTCAGGAACCGAATGACGGCCACGCGAAGGGCGCGACCGACAGGCAGGTGGC
>CAMAXB010000303.1 GCA_945862035.1 Opitutus sp. GAS368 | reverse complement strand
CCAAAGCTCGGGAATGTCGTCGACCGTCTGGCCGATCAGGATCGGACGGAAGAAATCCACGATCGAGGGCACCACCTCGGGGCAGAAGTAGCCCGCATAGGTCTCGCCGATGCCGACCAGCGGCCCGTCCGTGATGATTTCGATGAAGGCCGCGCTGCGTAGCTTCCGCGCCTCGCGAAGAAAGGGGTCATTGGTGCACGGTCCGGTCAGGAGCGTGGTGCGAACGTCGATGATGATCATGGGTCAGAAAGGGAGAGATAAGGTTCAGTACACGGCGCGGCCGCCGCTGAGATCAAAGGTGAAGCCGGTAGTGAAGCTGGTCTCGCGCGAAACGATGAAGGCCACCATCGCCGCCACCTCGTCGAGCGTGCCGCAGCGCTGCAGCGGGATCTTATCGGTCATGTACTTCACCTGCGCTTCCGGCATGGCGTCGACCAAGGGCGTGCGAATCACTGCGGGCGCAAGCGCATTGATGGTTACGCCGGTTCCGGCGTACTCCTTGCCCTGGGACTTGGTCAGCCCAATCACCGCGGCCTTGGAACTCGAGTAGGCAACCATGCCGGCATTGCCATCCTTGCCGGCGATCGAGGCGAGGTTGAGGATGCGTCCGTAGCCCCGGGCCAGCATCACGGGGAGGACCGCCTTGGAGAGGATGAAGACCCCGTGCAGGTTCAACCGGAGCACGCGCTCGAAATCCTCGAGCGGGACTTCATGTGATTTCAGATTCGTGCGGCCGGTGATGCCCGCGCTGTTGACGAGGATTTCCACCCCACCCCACGCCGCCACCAGCCCGGCGACCGCCGCGGTGACGTCCGCCTCGCGGGTGACATCCACCGCCACGAGCTGATGCGGCGCCGGAAACTCCGTCGCAAGCGCGGCGAGGCCCTTCGGATCGAGATCGAGGATCGCGACGGTCGCTCCCTCGCTCTTCAAACGGCGGGCGACTGCCAGGCCAATGCCCGAACAGGCCCCGGTGATAAGGGCTCTTTGGTTGGCAAAACGGGAAGACGTGTTCATGGCGGAGATCAGCTTTGGCGCCAGCCCGCCGGGATCGCGGCCTTGAAGAGCTCGAAATCCTGCTCGGAGGCGTACTCGTAGGGTGGCAGCAGCCGCAGGGGAAAGGTCGGATCCGACATCCGGAAGAGCATCTTGTCGTAGGCCCCATCAATATGGAACCGGCCGCCGGAGGCCTTCAGACCGGCCAGGATGGCCTTGAGGTCCTCGACATCCGCGGCCCGCTGCGCGTCGGTCCCGGCCACAAAGGCCTTGGCGCGGCCCGGGTGGACGCAGGCGAGCGAGATGAGCAGCCCGAGGTCGTGGGTCTTGCGGGCCATCGCATAGCCCATTTCCGTGATGTAGAAGCGGAGGCGCGGCTGCAGGGTCATCAGATCAGCAATGACCGCCGGATCCGTCGTGCTGTTCTTCACCGCGATGAAGTTCGGATGGGCCGCCGCGAGCCGGCGGTACTCGACGGACGTCAGCAGGCGCTTGGTCCGCATCAGATTGTAGTGATGGAACTGGCAGTCCGGGAAACGGCCGCAGGTCTCGGCGAAGAAGCGGTCCACCTCGGCGTCATTGAGCGCACCCCAGGAGGGCAGGGACAGCTGGAAAAGGCGGAAGCCCAGTGCACGGCTGCGCTCGATGCGCGCGATAATCGTCGGCAGGGAAAGGGAGATCAGCCCGATCATCGGGGTGACCTGCGCCTCGCGGGCGCTTTCCCAAAAGGCACGGGTGATCTGGTCGTATTGCGCTTCGCTTACGGCATAGCCCTCACCAGCGGTACCGAAGACATAGATGTCGCGCGTGAGTTCGCGGGCGATGGTGTGCACCTGGCGGCGGAAGACGTCTTCTTGGAATTCAAAGTGCTCGTTCCAGGGAACAACGGCGGTGGCGAGGATGGTCGGCGGGGAGGAATCGGGAGGGGTGCTCATGGGGATCAGGGTTAAAGAAAAGGGATGATGCGGGCGGCCACCTGCTCGGACAGCGCGGCGGAGCCCTCGGGGGAAAAGTGGACGTTGGCGGGCAGTTGCAAAGCCGGACGCGAGCGAGCCAGCGCCCAGAGGTCGTCGACCTCGACGCCCGCCTCGCGCATGACGGCCCGCGCGGCCTCGTTGTAGTGGACTTCCTCCCCGGCCACCCGGCCCAAGGTACCCGCCGGCACGGGCGTGGTGGTCGCAAAGATCAGACGGGCACCGGTGGCACGGAGCTGCGCGACCAGTTTGCGGAGATTGTCCGCGTACTCTTCGGGCGTGGCCAGCGGACGATCACCGGCCTGCGGAATGAGATAGGTGCCCTTGTCGTCCATGTACTTCAGGTCGTGCAAACCAAAGTTGAAGTAAACGACCGACCAGGGTCTGTCGCCCAGCCAGGACGCCAGGCGCGCGAGACCGTAGACCGTCGGACCACAGTTCTCGGGCGGTCGCTGCACATTGGCGCGTCCGGCCAGCCGCGCCCGGACTTCACGGGTGTAGGCAATCGAGATGGAGTCCCCGATCAGGAGGACTCGCGGCAGCCCCGGAATCTCGTCGACCGGCTCCACCGCCGGGGCAAGCGCCGGCGACAGGGGATGGTGCAGCCCGAGCTTCACCCGATCGATCTCCGCCCGAGCGGGCGAACCGAAGAGGGCTCCGAGCACTCCCAGCAGGACTCGCATGGAACAGAGGGTGGACATGACCGAGGAGGAAACTAGACCTTCACCTTCACCACCACCTTGAGCACCTCGGCGGGGGCACCCCAGGCGCAGGAAGGGATGTGGGCGTCGTCCGGATAGAAAATGGCATACTGTCCGGCGCGCACCTGCACGGGCACGCCCTCCGGAATCAGCGCGAAAAGGGCGGCGTCCTTCGCCTCGTCGAAAGCCATCGTCTCCTTCGTCATCTGCGCGAGCGGAGCCCAGTACATGACCTCGCGGCCGGTCAGCATGAACTGAATGTCGATGTACTTCCGGTGCACCTCGTACTGGCGCTCCTCCACGAGCTTGGTGGAGTGGCGTTGCACAAAGGCGTAGACGTTGTCGCCGTCGATCTCATAGCGACCGGGGGCTCTCTGTTCGTTTACGGTCTGGAGAAAGGCAAAGGCCTTCTCGAAATGAGGAGAAAGCGCGGAGTAACGCGAGGCTTGGTCGAGGGTGTCGAGGATCATGGGAGTTGAATGAGGATCAGTAACCGAGTTGATGATTTACGGGGTTGAGCAGGCGAGCGCCGGCATAGAAGCGTTGGAGATTTTCCGCAAGCAGGCCCACGAAGACCCCCCAGAACCCCTCGTAGACGCCCGACATATGCGGCGTCATGATCAGGTTTGGCGTCGAGAAGAGTTCGTGCGGACCGTTGAGCGGTTCGCGCTCGAAACAGTCGATCGCCGCGCCCGCCAGAAGTCCGGTGCGCAATGCCTCCGCGAGGACCGCCTCCGGCACGATTCCACCGCGCGAGATC
>CAMAXB010000302.1 GCA_945862035.1 Opitutus sp. GAS368 | reverse complement strand
CCCACCGAAGGGCGGCCGGTTGCGGTAGTAACGCCGATGGCCTCCGGTCCCCGGCGTGCGCCCGCTACCATGACCCCCAACGATCCGAATCCCATCTCCGTCAACGCGCCCTGCCCCTGCGGCAGCGGGAAGAAGTACAAGCGCTGCTGCGGAGCCGTTTCCGCTCCCACCGCGGCCGCGGGCCAGCCGGCCACGACGAAGAGCCGCCGGGATCTCTGGCTGATCGGTCTCGGCATGGTCGCCCTGGTCGCAGTGACCCTTGTCGCGCTGGCTTCGGTGAATAACCGCCCGGCGGCGCGCCCAACCACGGGCGGATCAATTTCCGGCTCCGGCGTGATGCCGACGCCGAAGGCCTGGGAGTTCGATGCCGCCAACAACCGGCATTGGGATCCCGCCCACGCCCACTGGCACGACGGCCCGCCGCCGGCGGGCGCGGTGGCGAAATAGCGGCGAGCAGAGCCTGAACCCGTCGGTGGACCAGATAACGTTGCTCCGCCGCCTCCCTCGTATCGTGTCCGAATTCCGGACACCGAGCGCGTCGTTGCCTCGCTCTTCGGTACCGCATGCCGTGACGGCCTCGCGATTGAAGGCCCGTCTCCGCGAGCCGTGATTTCCCCGCCTCGCCGTCGACCCGGTCACCCACCGCACGCTCGCCTCCAACCATGCCCTCCCTGCGCGCCCTCCTTTGCCTCTGTTGCCTCCTGGCCCCGGCGTCGTTGGCCCGGGCCGCTGCGCCCGCCGATTCGCGCCAGCCGCTCGATATCTTCATCAGCGCCGGCGACAGCTGGTGGTTCGGCGCCTGGCTGCCGGTGGATTCGCCCGAGAGCATCCGCCAGACCGTCCAGATGTGGGACGAGGCCCTCAACACCAGACGGGTGTACTGGCGCGGGCAGCAGGCGGAGATGCTTCTCGATGACAACCTGCTGCGGCCGGAGAACCTCCAGTATCACGAGTTCTATGCCGAGTGGTGCCGGGTCCTGACCAAGGAGTACAAGCTCAACCAGGTGATGGCGGAGGAGGCCCACAAGCGCGGCATCGAGGTGTTCCTCTGGTTTCCGCTCTTCGACTACGGCGGGCCGCCCGACAACGGCGGCACGAAGGAATTTCCCTACTACACCCAATCGAAGCTGACGCTTAATCATCCGGAATGGATGCCCGTGGATCGCTACGGGGTTCGCCGCCAGAACGGCCCGCTCGAGCTCGCGTATCCCGAGGCCCGAAAGGCCCTCATCGACATCATGCTGCGCTACGTCGATCGCGACAACCTGGAGGGGATCATGTTCTTCACCTACAGCGAGAACTACGGCCTGCGCTTCGACGACGAGTTCGGCTTCAACCAGCCCATCGTCGACGAGTACCAGCGCCGCTACGGCGTCGACATCCGCACCCAGGAGTTTGATCGCCATCTCTGGCGCTACCTGCGCGGCGAATACGTCACCCAGTTCCTCCGCGAGCTGAAGGCCGCGATGCAGGCCCGCGGCAAGAAGATCGGCGTCCGACTCAATCCCGTGGAGCCGAATTTTCCGGATCGCTGGAATGTCCCGCTCTACGTTCCCACCGCCGGCCACATCTATCTCGATTGGGAGCGCTGGGTGCGCGAGGGGATCGTCGACGAACTGGCCATCAATGGCACGGCGCCGGCGGAGCTACAGTTTCGCACCGTGGAGAACGTCCTCACCGCGACGAAGAACACGCCCGTGCAAGTCTCGATGCTCACTTCCCGCCCCACGGCGCCGCGGCTCAAGCCGTACCTCGACCAGGGCATGCGCGTGATGCTCTTCGCCACGGACGAGGCGTCCTACGTGAAACTCTCCTATCCCGAGCAAACCGTCTCGGCCCTGGCCGGCGCGGATCCCTACGCCGCCATCCGCTACCTGTCCCAGGTCAGCGAGGGCCAGGCCACCGCCACCGTCGATCAGGTGATGCCCCTCACCCGCAGCGCGAACATTCTGGTCCGCCGCCAAGCCATCAAGGCCTTGGGCAAACTCAAGGATCCCCGCGGCCTGCCCGCGGTGGAGAACGCCCTCGAGGATCCGGAACGCTGCGTACGTTCCACGGCCGCCTTCGCCCTGCAGGATCTGCACGGGCCCGAAAGCGTCGCCAAGCTGGTCGCGGCCGTTCGCCTGCGCCGCGAGTTTCCCATCTTCGAGTCCGCCGCCAGCACGCTCACCGTGATCGATGAACGCTTTCTGCCGGAGATCGTCGCGCTCGCCCGTGACTCCGACGTGGTCATTCGCCGGCTCGCCGCCTATGCGCTGGGGCGGCGCGGAAATCCGCGCGGCCTGCCTGCGGTGATCGGGGCCGTGAAGGACGACGATCTCTTTGTCCGCTTCCGCGCCGCCAACGGCCTGCTCAATTTCCCCGGGCAATCCGAAGCCATCGATGCGTTGATCGGCGCCCTCGATGATCGCTCCGAGATTATCCAGAACCGGGCGGCCGTCTCGCTGGCGGTCGCGCTGATGCCCGGCAGCACCGTGAAACCGCGGCTCGGTCTGGAGTCGTCCATCCGGACGCTCGCCACGCCGACCGGCACGCTGGCTTCGTTTCCGCTGAGTCCCGCGCAGGAACGCGGGCTCGGTGCGCTCGTCAAAACCTTCCAGCGCTTCGGTGACGGCTCGAAGCGCATCGATCTCGAATGGGGTTTTCGTCCCGTCGGGAACGCCATCCTCGCCTTCGGGGCCGAGGGTGGACGGCGGCTGCAGGCGATGATCGATCAAAAGGCGGATCGCCAACTCGCCGACCGGGCGTGGCAGGTGCTGAACGTCCGCCAGGGCATGGAGAACTTCATTCCCGTACCCGGCGCGGATGAGGAGAACGCCAAAATTTATCGCACGTATCCCACGCGCCAGCTCGAGACCGTGCCGGCTCCGTCGAATCTCAAATACGATCCAACCGACAAGTGATCCTCCCTGGCCCGGCGGCGCCGGCGGGCCGTCCCGTCTCCCCCTCCCTTCATGAAACTACGTCCCCTCCTCCTCGTCACGCTGTTCACCTCGGCCGGCCTGGCCTCGATCGGCTTCGCCCAGCCGGCCGGCCTGCAAAAGCAGGACGTCGCGCGTCCCCCGCCGAAGCCGCTCAAGACCAAGCTACCTCCGGGCTACACCATCCCGACCGTCGATTTGACCGGGGAAACGCACCGCCAGGTGATCGTCGATCGCGAGGACGGGCAGTATCTCGGCCACCCGACCACCGTCCTGCTGGAGGACGGTGAGACCATGCTCACGGTCTATCCCCGCGGCCACGGTCGCGGATCGATTATCTACAAGCGCAGCGAGGACGGCGGACGGACGTGGAGCGGGCGGCTGCCCACGCCGAAGTCGTGGGAAACATCGCTCGAGGTGCCCACCCTGCACCGCGTCGTGGACGCGACCGGCCGGAAGCGGCTGATCATGTTCAGCGGGCTTTATCCCGTGCGGATGGCGGTGAGCGAGGA
>CAMAXB010000301.1 GCA_945862035.1 Opitutus sp. GAS368 | reverse complement strand
CAGCTCCTCCAAATGGAAAGCACCATCGCCCGCCTGCGCACCGACTGCACGGGCTACGAGGTTGACCAGAAGACCTCGGCCCAGCGCCACGACGCGCTGGTTGCCGACCTCGAGGGCGTTCGCCAGCAGCAAGCCGCCGCCGCCCAAGTGGCCGCCGAATTGGAGGCTCGCCTTGAGGAGGCTCTGGCCGACAAGTCCCGGCTGCACAACGAGTCGACCGCCGCGCAGCAGGCGATCACGGATCTCACCCGCGAGTTCCGCGATGCCCAGCGCCACCTACAGGACATCGACCGTGGCCTTGCCCAGCGTAGCGCTCGGCTCAAGCTTCTCCAGCAGCTCCAGGAGAAGTGGGAAGGTTTCGGCGAAGGCGCCAAGGCCTTGCTCCAAGGACGGCTCGAGGGTGCTCTCGGGGGCGTCAAGGCTTCCGCCATCACCCACGGGCTCGAAGTCCGTCCCGAGGCCGGCAAGGCGATCGAGGCCCTCCTGGGGTCGGCGGTTGAGGCAGTCAGCGTGGCCGACATGGCCACCGCCCAGCGCGTATTGGCTCAGCTTGAGGCAGAGCAGATTGGTTCCGCCGTCATCCAGATTGCCGACATCGGCGCGCGGGCGGGCGAGGGCGGCGCGGAGCTTCCGACCGGACTGGCGCCGGCCATGGCCGGTCTCGTTGACGTCGCCGCGTCGCACCCGGCGGCCGCGCTGCTCGGTTCCTGCTACATTGCGGAAGACCTGAGTGCGTTTCTCGATTTCTGGAAGGCGAATCCCGCCTTCTCCTTCCTCGCGGTCGCCACGCGGAAAGGTGACCTCGTGGACCGTCGGGGCCTCGTTTATGGAGGCTTCCACAAGAAGCCAGCCAACAGCATCGTCCAGCGCGAGATCGACCTCCGGGAAACCTCCCGCGCCCTCGCCGAGGACCAGAGGCAACACGACGACCAGCGCGCCCTCATCGACGGGATCAATGCGCGGCTCGGCGAAGCGGAGCAGACTCTCGAGCAAAAGCGCTCGGAGGTCCTGACGGCGACGCAGACGCTCGCCTCGGTCCAGGCCGAACAGCGCAACGCCCAGCGCGCCGTCGAGGACGTCGGCAACCGGCTGCGGCGGATGGAAGGCGAACTGGTCTCGCTGGAGGCGGCCCGCAACGAGGCCCACGCACGGTTCGAGCGCGCCCAGACCGGGCTGGTCCAAGCCGATGCGCAGGCCGTAGGCCAGCGAGAGCGAATGCACCAGCTGGAGACCCGCATCGTCGAGGTGCGGACGGATCGCGATGTCAAGCGTGACACGCTCGCGCAGGCCCGTCTTGAACTGGCCGAGCGGCGCCAGAAGGTCGAGGTCCTCGACCGTGGCATCGCTGACATGCAGCGCCGTCGGGGCCAGCTCGCGGAGATTCTCGTCCAGCGCCAGCAGGAGATCGAGGTGTGGACGGAGCAGGTTTCCGAACTCGAGCAGGACGCCGCGCGCCAACGCGCCCGTGGAGCCCAGATCTCCGAGACCCTAGTCGTGGCCTCCCAGCAAGTTGAGCAGATCCGCAACGAGTTGGTCGAGGTCGAGCGTGACATCAATGCGGTCGAATCCGCCCAGCACGCCCTGCGCACCGACGCCGACGCCGCCCAATCTGAGCTGAGCCGCTGCGAGATCAAACTGGCCGAGAGCGTCTCCCGATCCCAGTTCCTCGCGGAGGATGTGACCCGGGAGTTCTCCACCGACATCACCACGCTCGAATGGCGCCGACTTCTTTGGCATGCGGATGATGATCCCCCGGACATAAAGCCGCTGGACCTCGATGAGGACGATGACGAGGGCGCCACCGCCAAGCCAGAGGCCGGCGAGCGGAAGCCGGATGCCGGCGACGAGCAGATATCAGAAGTCGGAGGTCAGACACGAGAGCCGGCAGCTGAATCCGCTGCGGCGGACGCGCCGGTCGCCCCATCGAAAATCAAGAATCGAAAAGCAAAAACTAAGCAGAAGGGTGAGCCCTCCGCCGATGATCTCGCCGCGCTCGACTCGACCGCTTGGGACCAGGTCAAGGGCGAGGCGGATGCCCTGCGCCAGCGGCTCAACTCCATGGGGGCGGTCAATCTCGTTGCCATTGAGGAATACGCCGAACTCAAGCAGCGCTACGATTTCCTCAAGACCCAGAGCGATGACCTCACCAACTCCAAGGCCGAGCTGATCAAGGCGATTGATGAGATCAACCAGACCTCGCAGCAGCAGTTCCAAGTGACCTTCGACCAGATCCGGAAGAATTTCGTCTACACTTTCCAGACGCTCTTCGGGGGCGGCGTCGCCAATCTTGAGCTCGTGGTGACGGATGACATCCTGGAGAGTGGAATTGAAATCACCGCCCAGCCCCCGGGCACCAAGCTCAAGAGCATCACGCTCCTGTCCGGCGGACAGAAGACCCTGACCGCTGTCGCGCTGCTCTTCGCGCTCTACATGGTGAAACCCTCCCCGTTCTGCCTGCTCGACGAGTTGGACGCGCCGCTGGACGAGTCGAACATTGGCCGCTTCACCGACTTGCTGAAGAAGTTCGTGGGCGAGTCCCAATTCATCATCATCACGCACAACAAGCGCACCGTTTCGGCGGCTCAGGCGATCTACGGCGTGACGATGGAGGAGCGCGGTGTGTCGAAGACGGTCTCGATGCGCTTCGACCACGAGCGCGGTGAGCCTGAGGCCCAGCCGCAAAATATTGCCGAAGCCGTCCGCGGCACCCGGATGCAGGAGCCGGGCGGCACCTGAGCCCGGGAACGATCGTCCCCCGCGTATATTGTTACGCGAGGTTTTCGCGCCCGGCTTAACTCTTTCCATGTCCACCACGCCTGCTCCCGTCCCCGCTCGCAATGACCCCTGCACCTGTGGCAGCGGGAAAAAATACAAGCATTGCTGCGGGGCGGGGCGTACACCCCTGCCGGCTGTGACCGCCGTACCGAGTGGTCCGCCAAACTCCTCGGCGAAGGTCGTCATCGGCATCATGCTCGCTTTCCTTGCCGCAGCGATCTCCGTGATGGTGCTGGTGACGAACCGGCGCCAGGCGGCGCCGGCTCCGATTGTGACCACGACCCCGAGTTCGCTTGGAGTTGTCCCCGGTGCTCCGGGCGGGCCCACGCCCGCACCCTGGTACTACGACGCCACCTTGAACCGGCATTGGGATCCGACTCCTGGCCACAATCACTGGCATAGCGGCCCGCCACCCGTGGTGGCCGGACTGCCGATGAACACAAGCGCAGCCTCGACCACGCCGGCGCCTTGGTTTCACGACCTCGTGAACAACCGCCACTGGGACCCAACCCCGGGCCACAACCACTGGCACGACGGTCCGCCCCCGGCTCCCACCGATCGCAGATAAGCGAAGCGCGCGAACCGCGCAAACCGCTTAGCCCAGCCCCCGATTCCTCTGGCGACCAAATGCGAATCGCCGACAGATCACACGCGCCTACGGAACCATGTGTCACGTAATACGTGACAC
>CAMAXB010000300.1 GCA_945862035.1 Opitutus sp. GAS368 | reverse complement strand
TCCCGCAGACGGTGAATATCATCACCTCCGAGCTGTGGGAGGACACCGGATCGACCTCCTACGATCAGGCGCTAAAGTACGTCGGCAACGTGTTCGTCCGCAACCGCGCTGCGCAGGGCCAGTCGTTCACCTCGCGTGGCTTCAGCATTGATGCGGCCAACGGCTTCGCCGCCGATGGCGTCCGCGTCTACGGCTACCGGCGCGATCTGGTTGCCTACGATCGTGTGGAGGTCGTAAAGGGCCCCCCGTCGTCGGTGCAAGGGCGAGGTTCAAACTCCGGCTTCGTCAACTTCACCTACAAGAAACCGGTTTTCGGCCAGCCGTTCACCCGCACGAAGGTCACGATCGGCGGTTATGAGGGCGCCGCCGGATTCTACCGCGGCGAATTGGATGTCAACCGGACGCTCAATGCTGCCGGCACCGTAGCGGGGCGGGTCATCGGCGTCGTTGAAAAAAGCGACGGCTACTTGGACTTTCAGGACGGCATCAACGAGGTGTACGGAGTTTTCCCTTCGCTGCGCTGGCAGATCGGAGAGAGCACGGAGCTCTCAGTGAATGCCGAACTGCTGCGCACGCACGGACCTTACCGGGAGCCGGGCCAGGGTTTCACCTTCCATCCCGCCGGCCTGCGGCGGCTGGTGCCGGGGATCAACGGCAGCGCCGATCCGCTGACTTCGCTCGGCCTCCCGCGGAGTTTTAACGCCGGAGGCGACGCTCCCGGCTTGGAGGAGGAGACGGGCGCGATCTTCCTTAGCCTCGTTGCCAGTCCGTGGGAAAACCTGTCGCTCCGGCAGGTCGTAAATTACTTCGACTACTATCACGATGGTGAATGGTGGGATGCGGCCGGCAATTTTCCAGTGGCTGGGGTGGGAGGAACTCTGACCAATCCCTACACCTGGGGCCGGGACAAGCTCGCCAACAATGGCGTCACTCTACAGGGCGACGCCATCTACGAATACGGTTCGGAGAGCGTTCCGCTGACGACGATGGTCGGCTATGCCTACAGCAGCGGTGCCAACGACCTCGATAACTATCAGGGCACACCCGTACCGGCGCGCTTTAACTTTGCGAATCCCGATTACAATCGGACGATTACCAATGCGCGCCTCGCGGCAAACAGCAGCTACACGGACAGCACGGCGTGGGGCCTCTACCTTCAGCAGGGGGCGGACCTCTTCGCCGGGCGACTTTCGCTGGTCGGCGGCTTTCGCCGGGACTTTGGGGAGAACTCAGCGTTTGCCCCCGTCGCCCGCACGACGCTGGTGAGCCGCTCCGCGGTGAGTTCGTGGCGCTCCGGCGCGACCTTCAAGATCACGCCGACTGTCGCCCTTTACGGAGTGGTGAGCGTGCAGAACGACCCGACGGCGACCGCTGGTCGATTTACGCAGGCCCCTGCCGGGGATCCGCGCCTCGCAGAACGGTTAAGCTTCACGCCGGAAACCGAATTGCGTGAGACCGGCGTGAAGGGCGAGTTCCTCGACGGGCGCATGACCGCCACGCTGGCCTACTATGAGATCTCGCGGACCAGCACGCTTTCGACGTTCTCCTATACGGAGCAAAACCCGCCGGGTTCAGGCAATACGGTCATCATCACCGAGCAGTTTGTTTCCAGTGGCGACACCTCGAAAGGCTGGGAGTTCCAGGCCTTCGGCTCGCTGACTGAGCGGCTGAGCCTCATCGCCTCCTACGCCAACACCAGTACGGTGCAGCCCAACCAGCTGAGTCCGCAGACTGGCACGCAGCAAATCACATTCACCCCGAAATGGAGTGGTAATCTTTATGCGCGATATAGCCTGCTCGACGAGGAAGGTAATGGCTGGGAGGTTCGCGGGGGTGGCCGAGTGATGGGATCCTTCTGGTCCAACGCCACCGGGATCGGGCCGGCGAGCCGCGTTTTCATCGACCGCACCCAGACTGCATTCGATGCCGGTGTTTCCTACCAATGGGGTGGGCGCCACGAGATTGACTTGCAGATCAACAACGCGGGGAACGACTGGTTCTTCCTCGTGCGGGCCGAACCGCCGCGCAGCTGGCGGCTGAGCTACAGGCTTGATCTGTGAGTCCGTGACGTTCGATCCCGACCACCTGTCCCGTGTCCACTCCACTCGCTCCCTCCCAGGCACGGACGGGCCTCTCCAAGCGCGAGCCTCGGGCAGGCCTAGCAAAGACCGCAGCGCTGATGGTGGGTCTCGCGTCTCTGCTGATCCCGGCCTTTCCCGCCCGCGCCGAGGCTTGGCGGCCGTTGGCCCAGGAGCATGGGGTGGTCTATGCGTCGCCCGATCCGGCAAGCCTCTATGCCTACAGCCCCGGTCTGTGCGTCGGCCCGGACGGAAAGCGTCTGATTGCCACGATCGACTTGGGCGGACCGGGGGCGAAGGATCTGGCCGGCCCTTTGTTTCATCGCCAGCTGGGTGGCGTGCCCAGTCGCTGGCAGGGCCGGGTCCTGCTTTCCGACGACGAGGGAAAGACTTGGAACGAGCGAGCGTCGTTCCCCTTCATGCACGCGCGACCCTTTGTCGCCGGCCGGTCCATCTATGTTCTTGGGCAGGCAGACGATCTCATGATCATCCGATCCGATGACGGCGGCGACACCTGGACCCAGCCGGCCCGACTCACCTCCGGGCAGAACTGGCATCAGGCTCCGGGTAATGTGATCTACGCCAACGGCTGCGTCTATCTCGTGATGGAGCGGCGGGTGTCGCAGGGAATAACGGGGTGGTACGTGGGTGAAATCGCGCCCGTGCTCATGCGGGCCAGAGTTGGCGACGACCTCACGCGCCCCGAGAGTTGGACCCTCGCCAGCGAGCTCGTGTTCAATCAGGCGGTGGACATGGCGATGCTGAACTACACGGGCATCCCGTTCTTTCCCACCGATCCAGCCCGCGGCCTTTCGTTGGCGCCGGGCCGCACCATGGCTCCCCCCGGCTGGCTGGAAACCAATGTGGTCCAGCTGCACGATCCCGCCCACGTTTGGCATGATCCGTCCGGGCGGACGTTCCATCTCTGGATGCGGGCGCACACAGGGGGCACCGGTTACGCGGCCCTCGCCAAAGTAGAAGAATCCGGACCCGAGCCCGGCATGGGTCCGATGACCACGCGGCTGGAATCCGTGCCGTCCGGAAAGAGCCTCGTCTTTGTCCCCTTGCCCGGCGGGCAGATGAAGTTCCACGTGTTGTACGACGAACGGGACGGGCTTTATTGGCTACTCAGCACACAGGCGACCGATAGCATGAGGCGTCTCGACCGCTTGCCGGCCGACCGCTATAGCCTGCCGAACAACGAACGGCGGAGGCTTCAGCTGCATTACTCACGCAACATGATCGACTGGTTGTTCGCCGGGGTAGTGGCCGCTGGCGAAACCGAGAGCGCCTCCCGGCATTATGCGAGCATGGTGATTTCCGGGGACGATATCCTCGTACTGAGCCGTTCCGGTGACGAACGGGCACATAATGCGCACGATGTGAACCTC
>CAMAXB010000299.1 GCA_945862035.1 Opitutus sp. GAS368 | reverse complement strand
CGGTCATCGCCAATCTCTGGGTCTCGCTTATCACCTGCGGGGTGACCCTGCTGGTGGCCCACCTCGGTTCCCTGATCGTGAAACCCGACGCGGCGCAGATCGCCCGGACCAAGGCCTGAGAACCCCTTTTCTCTTCTCCCATGAACTCTGATTCACCCTCATTTCTTAACCGATTCTTTTCTCTTTCCGGCAAGGTGGTTCTCCTGACCGGTGGCGCCGGGCTTTATGGCCACGGCCTAGCCGCCCAGTTGGCCGCGGCCGGGAGCACGCTTATTCTCGCCTCGCGCAACGTGGAGGCCCTGCAGAAGGTAGCCGATACGGAGCGGAAGCGCGGCTTCGATGTGCACGTCCGGTCGCTGGACCAGGACCAGGAAACCTCAGTGAACGCCCTGCGCGATTCCGTGCTCAAGGATTTCGGGCGCGTCGATGGCTTGGTGAATAACGCGGTCGGCCGGCCGATGAAGAAGATGCAGGATCCGGTAGCCAGCTGGGAGGCTTCCATGAAGACCAATTCGACGGGCCTTTTCCTGATGAGCCGGGCTTTTGGGGATGTCATGGCGGCCCAGGGCCATGGCAGCATCGTGAACATCGGCTCGATCCAGGGTATGATCGGCCCGGACTTCACCCTCTATGAGGACACGGCGATGAACGCGGCGCCGGATTATTTCTTCCACAAGGGTGGCATGCAGAACTTCACCCGCTACCTCGCGTCCTTTTACGGACCCAAAGGCGTCCGCGTGAACTGCCTCTCGCCGGGCGGTTATTACGACGGCCAGCCGGAAAAGTTTGTCGAGCGCTACAAGCGCAAGACCTACCTGCGGCGGATGGCGGATGATGAGGACCTCGGCCCGCCGGTGATCTTCATGCTCGGCGAGGGCTCGCGCTACATCACCGGGGCCAACCTCGCGGTCGACGGCGGCTATACGGCCAACTAGGCGCGGCACACGGCGATGCGGCCTCCTGCGCTCCCCTTCACTTCATCATGAATCCTCCGACTGAACGCCGCGTTTACCTCTCGGGTGAGATGGTGCCCGAGTCGTCGGCCCGCATCTCGATTTTCGACAGCGCGATCCTGCTGGGTGACTGCATCACCGAGTCGATCCGCACCTTCCGCCACCAGCCCTTCCGCCTCGATGACCACCTCACGCGGCTTTACAAGTCGCTCAAGGTCTGCCGCATCGATCCGGGCCTGAGCCCAGCGGAGCTGCGGGAGGTCACGCTCCGGCTGCTGGAAACCAACCGCGCCCTGCTTGGTCCGGAGGACGACTATTGGATCGTCCACAACATCTCGCGCGGCCTGACCAAGCCCGGTCCGAATCCTGCCCAGCGGAATCCCGCGACGGTGATGATCTTCAACAGTCCGATGGATCTGCGGGGCTGGGCGCGGTACTACGCGCACGGCTGTCATGCGGTGACCTCCTTCAGCCGCGCGATTCCGGCCCAGTCGCTGGATGCGCGGATCAAGAATCGCAGCCGCCTCTTTTACACGATGGCGGATCAGGAGGCGCGACTGGTGGATCCGGATGCGCAGGTCGTTATCCTCGATATCCACGGCAATGTCTCCGAGAACAAGGGCGGCAATCTCTTCGTGGTGAGCGACGGCAAATTGCGGACACCCTCGGTGGACAACTGTCTCGCCGGAATCAGCCGTGACACCGTGATCGGCCTCGCCCGTTCGCTCAATCTGTCATTGTCCGAGTGCGCGCTGCAGCCCTATGACCTCTCGACGGCAGACGAGGTTTTCTTCACCAGCACGCCTTACTGCATTATGCCCGCGACCCGGTTCAACGGCCTCACCGTCGGCGATGGCCAGGTGGGACCGGTGACGCGGCGGCTGCTGGCGGCGTGGAGCGACCACGTTGGCCTGGACATCGTGGCGCAGGCAGAGAATCAGCTCAAGACTCCCTGACCGACACCGTTGGTCCTGATGGGATTAAGGCGCGGTCGGCGGCTCCGCCCGCGTGCGGAGGGCGATCAGCTGGAGGAGGAGTTCGTCGCGCTGGCGTTCGAGTTCGGCGATGGAGCGGCCGGCGGCCTCGGCCTGCACGCCGGCGATCAATGCGGCGCGGAGCTCCGGGGTGAGCTCGGGTTTGCCGAGGTCATTCCACCAGCGGGAGAAGGGACCGGAAAGATGCGTGAGAAAATGTTCCATCCCGCCCTGGCCGCCGCCCAGGTGGAAAATCAGGTGCGGGCCCATCACGCCCCAGCGCAGGCCGGGGCCCCAGGAGACGGCAGCGTCAACGTCGCTGACGCTGAGGACGCCCTCGTTCACGAGATGGACGGCCTCCCGCCAGATGGCGGCTTGCAGGCGGTTCGCTGCATGCCCCGGGAGTTCCTTGTGGAGAACGATGGGGCGCTTGCCGATGTGCGCGTAGAAAGCCCGGGCGGCTTCCACCGTCTCCGGCGAGGTCTGGCTGCCTCCGACGATCTCCACAAGGGGGATGAGGTGGGGCGGGTTGAAGGGATGGCCGATCACGCAGCGCTCCGGATGCCGGCATCCTGCCTGCAGCGCGCTCGCGGTCAGGCCCGACGAACTCGACGCGATGATCACGTCCGCCGGGGCCAGCGCGGCGATCTCCTGAAAAAGTGGTGCCTTCAGCTCGATCCGTTCCGGGCCGTTTTCCTGCACGAAATGAGCCCCTTCGACGGCGGTGGCCACGCTGGCGACGAAACGGAGACGGGTGGGAGAGGCCTGAGGGGCGAGGCCGAGCCGAGCCACGACCGGCCAGGCACGCTCGACATAGTCGCGCGTGCGCTGCTCCGCCCCGGGCGCGGGGTCGGCCACGGTGACGTCGAGGCCGCGGGCGAGAAAGTGCGTGGCCCAGCTCGAGCCGATCAGCCCGGCCCCGACCACGACGACCTGTTGGATGTTGGGAGCGGGAATCATGGGCGGTCAGGCTTGGTTCAGCGGAAGTGACGGAGGACGTCGTCCATGTCGGCAGACTGTGCTTCCATGCTGCGCAGCAGGGCGAACTGATTGCGGCAGCGATCGAGATTGTGGTCGGGTCGCTTGGTCTTGAAGTAGACGTCGCCGAGCAGGTAGTCGGTCAGGAAGCGCAGGCAGCTCTCAAAGGTCAGCAGGCGCGCGGCGAAGGGCAGTAGGTCGATTTCCGTCGCGTTGAGAAAGGCCCGGGTCGATTCGAGATAGCCGTCCACGATCGCGGTATAGACCGGTATCCGCATCTCCACGCGCGCGGTATCCGGCTCGTCCTCCGCGGCGGAATTGGTGGCCGACCGGACCATGTCGCCGAAGTCATAGAGGGCGAGCCCGGGCATCACGGTGTCGAGGTCGATGACGCCTGCGGCCCACCCTGTGTGGTTGTCGAGCATCACATTGTTGAGCTTGGTGTCGTTGTGGGTAATCCGCTCGGGGAGGCGGCCCTCGGCCTGCAGTCCGATGAGACGGTCGACCATGGATTCCCGCTCCCGGGCCCAGGCGATCTCGCGGACCACGCGTGCGGCCCGGCCGCGCGGATCGCTCTGGATGGCC
>CAMAXB010000298.1 GCA_945862035.1 Opitutus sp. GAS368 | reverse complement strand
AAGGCCTCAAGGAGCATGACCGCCGGAATCGTGAGCGTCGTGTAGACGATGATCGGCCCGAGGATGTTCGGGATCATGTGGCGGAAGATGATGCGGCGCTTGCCCAGCCCCAACGACCGGGCGGCCTCGATGAATTCCATGCGCTTGAGCGACATGATCTGGCCGCGCACGATGCGCGCCATGGTCAGCCACTCGACGGCGCCGATGGCGACGAAGAGCAGGACAATGTTTCGGCCGAAGAAGACCATCAGGAGGATGACAAAGATCGTGAAGGGCAGGGCGTACATGATGTCGACGATCCGCATCATGAGCGCGTCGATTTTGCCGCCGAAGAAGCCGGCCACCGCGCCGTAGGCGACGCCGATGGTCAGGGCCACGAAGGTTGCGCAAAGGCCGACGCCGATGGAGATGCGGCCGCCGACCAGGAGGCGGACCAGCAGGTCGCGGCCGAGCGTGTCGGTCCCGAGCCAGTGCGCGACCGACGGGCCGGTGGCACCGAGGTCAAGGTCCTGGTCCTGATAGGATACCCCGATGACCATCGGACCAAAGACGCAGGCCAGACCCAACACCAGGAGGATGACGCCGCCCGCGACGGCGAGCTTGTTGCGGGCCAGGCGGTGCCACGCGTCGGTCCAGAGCGAGGTGCCCTGTTCGAGTTGATCGGGGGTGACCGTGGACGCCGGCAGGCGCGCGGGGGAAGGGGAGAGGGAAGTCATCTCACTCAAACTTGAGCTTCGGATTGAGCCAGACCTGGGCGATGTCGACCAGCAGGTTGAGCGTGATGATCAGACCGGCGTAGAGAATGACGGTACCCAGCACGAGGGTGTAGTCGCGGTTAAAGGCACTGTTGACGAATTCGCGACCGAGACCGGGAATCTGGAAGATGGTTTCGATCACGAAGGAACCGGTGAGGATGCCGGCGATGGCCGGCCCGAGGAAGGAGACGACCGGGAGGAGCCCGCCGCGCAGCGCGTGGCGGAAGATTACCCGGAATTCCGAGGCGCCCTTGGCTCGGGCGGTGCGGATGTAGTCCTGGTGGAGTACCTCGAGCATACCGCCGCGGGTCAGGCGGGCGATGTAGGCGGCGTAGACGAGGCCGAGGGTGGCGGCTGGCAGCACGCGGTCGACCGGCAGATACCAGCCCGAGGCGTTGAACCAGCCGAGATAGATTGCAAACACGAGGACCAGCAGCGGGCCCAGCACGAAGGTGGGGATGCAGATGCCCATCATCGCGATCGAGGAGCAGATATAGTCGAAGAACGTGTTGCGCTTCACCGCGGCGATCACACCCAGCGGAAGTCCGAAAACGAGGGCGACCGCGAGGGAGAGCAGGCCCAATTCGAGCGAGACCGGCAGCTTGTCGGCAATGATCTCGTTCACGGTGCGATTCGGGTACTTGAAGGACGGACCGAAGTCCCCCTGGGCCAGGCTGCCGAGGTAGTCGAAGTATTGCTGGTAAAGGGGCTGATCGAGCCCGTAGTGCGCCTCGAGGTTGGCGAGGATCTCCGGCGTCACGGCTTTCTCCGACGTGAACGGTCCGCCCGGCACGAAGCGGATCATAAAAAAGGTAGCCGTAATGATGATGAAAAGCACCGGGATCGTCTCGAGCAGACGCCGGGCGATGAAGCGCAGCATAACGTAAAGGGAAGGCAGTCAGATGTCCGAAGACGAGGGCAAAGCCAATCCCTTTCAGGGAGCGTTGCTCCAGATGCAAGAGGCTGGAAGCCCCACGGCAATGGGGGACGGGCGGTCGACGGAGGCCGCCCTACGCCTCCCTTGTGGAGGCGCGGCGGGTCCAGTACCATCGTTACCGCGGAACGGCCGGTTTGCCGCAAGGGGGCTGAACCGGCCGCATGATTTGAGTCGACTCGTTGATGTTGATCCGACCGCCGCACGGCGATGGCTCGGACCTGTTTTAGTGGGGCCAGCGATGGGGCAGCCGCCTTACCTCAGTTCTGCTTGTCGACGAACTTCCAGCTGCGGTTGTCGAGGACGTTGACCACCCAGCTGACCTTCGGGTTGAGCGCAAAAGCGCGGGTGTAGAAGTAGATGGGGATGACGGGGAGTTCCTCCATGAGGAGGGCCTCCATCTTCTGGTAGGTCTCCATGCGCTCGGTTTCATTCTTGGCCTGGAAGGACTCGGCGAGCAGGCGGTCGTACTCCGCATTGGACCAGCCGGTGTCATTGTTGCCCCCGCCGGTCACCCACATGTCCATGAAGGTGGAGGGATCGGTGTAGTCGCCGATCCAGCCGGCCCGGGCGAGGTCGTAGCTGAGCGTGTCCTGCGAATCGAGGTAGACCTTCCACTCCTGGTTCACGAGACCGATTTCGACCCCCAGATTGCGGCGCCACATCTGCTGGATGGCTTCCGCGATGGACCGATGATTTTCCGACGTGTTGTAGAGAATATCGACCTTGGGAAAGCCGCGACCCTCCGGGAAGCCCGCCTCGGCGAGCAGGCGCTTGGCCTCGGCGATGTCTCCGGTCAGGCGGGCGCGGGAAACAAACATTTCGGACGGAGGACAATAGTTATAGGACGGCTGCTGGCCGCCGCGGGTGACGTTCTTCACGATGGCCTCGCGGTCGATCGAAAGCGCGAGCGCCCGGCGCACGCGCTTGTCGGCGAGGGGCCCGCGGGTGACATTCACCCGGTAAAAATAGGAGCCGTAGTAGGGATCCTGGCGGTAGGACTCGGGGAATTCGCGCCGATACGTGTCGATCTTGGCGTTGGGCAGCTCGTTGGTCTTGTCGAGTTGCCCCGTGCGGAACATGCGCTCTTCGGTGTCGATGCTCTCGGTGGGGTAGAAGTGAATTTCGTCGAGCTTGACCGTGGCGCGGTCCCAGTAGGTCGGGGACTTGGTGACCACGATCTTCTGCTGGGGTTTCCACTCCTTCATGATGAAGGGGCCGTTGCCCACAATGTTTTCCGCCCGGGTCCAGGCGGTGCCCTTGCGCTCCAGTCCGCCGAACTTCTCCACCGTGGGGATGTGGACCGGAAACCAGGAGTAGTGCTTCATTGCCTCCAATAGAAAGGGGGTGAGGCGCTTCAACTGGACGACGAGCGTGTGGTCGTCGGTCGCCTTGAAGCCGACTTGGGAGAAATCTTTCAGGGTACCCTTGTTGAATTCCTCGGCCCCGACGGCGTGGTAGAGCTTGTAGGCGTACTCCGAGGCAATCGAGGGGGTCAGGATGCGCTGGTAGGACCGGACAAAATCGTGCGCGGTCAGCCGATCGCCATTCGACCAGCGAGCTTCCGTCCGCAGATGAAAGGTGTAGGTAAGGCGATCCGCGGAAACATCCCAGCGCTCGGCCACTCCCCCGATGGTGTCGCTGCCGTTGGGACCCTCGGCGACGAGCCCCTCGAACAAGGCGCTGACGATCTTGTTCTCGGGCACGCCGGTCACGATCTGGGGGTCGAGGTCCTGCGGTTCCGTGCCATTGCCAAAGTGCAGCACCTTCGCGGCCGTGGCATTGCCGGCGGCGGTTTCCGGTTTCGAGCAGCTAGCGAAGCCCAGCAGGGTGGTCGCGGCC
>CAMAXB010000297.1 GCA_945862035.1 Opitutus sp. GAS368 | reverse complement strand
TGCGGCGACGCGGCGCCACGACGCGCCGTCCGGCCGCGTGGCGCCGCGCCGGGGCCGAAGGCAGTGTCACCCCGCAGAGCAGGTGAAGGCATCTGCCCGACCATGACGTCCTGCGCCGGTCACCCGTCCCAAAAAAATCCCCTAGGGCGCGTAGCCGAACAGCTTCCGGGCCTTGATCGTGGTCGCCACGGTGGGCGGGACCATGGATTCCCAGGAGGCATCCTTAGCCGCGATCCGCCGCAGGACGTCGCGGGAGAAAATATCGAGAATGTCCGGATCGAATCCCACGATGCAGTCGATGGAGTGGTTCTCGAGCAGATGAGCGTAGAGGTTGCGGAGGTGGTCCGCGACCTGAAGATTCTTTGCCGTGATGAGAACGCCGGCGGCGAAGCCCTTTTTGGCGGCGGCGTTCGCGGGCGCGGGCGACGCCGTCGCGTCCGCGCTGATGTAGCGGTCGTAGGCGGCCCGCTGCATCGGGTAAATGTAGAGCTTGACCGAATTTCGAAACAGACGGCCGAACGCCTCCAGAATCCCGCCCTCCAGGTTCTCGTAGTAACGCTCGGTGAAAATCTCGAGCAGGTTATTGATGCCCATGGCCACGCCAATTTTCTCCTTGGTGTAGCGTCGGAAGTAGGAGGTCAGCCGGAAGAACTCGGAGTAGTTGGAAATGAGGACGGTGAACCCGAGGTCCGCGAGCAGATCGACCCGGTCGAGGAAGTCACGCGAGTCAAGTTCGCCGGAGGCGAGCAGGTTGTTCATCGTGATTTCCATGAGGACGACCAAGTCCTTCCCCTTGACGTCCGGCTCCTGCATGAACTGGGCGCAGGCGCAGTTCAGCATGTCGACATTGACGTGGGTGACGGGACGAAAGCTGCCGCGCTCCACCAGGATGGATTTCTTGTAGAGGGCCTCCGAAGGCTGCAGCACCTCCTTGTCGGAGCTGAACATGATCGCATTGGTGAGCCCGTGGCGAACGAGGTGCAGCGCCATCAAGCGGTTGTCCACGTCCTTGAACGCCGGGCCGGCGAACTTCAGCATGTCGATCTCGATCCGATCGGCGCTGATGTTGTCGATCAGTGACTCGACGATTTTGGCGGGGTCATTTAGGTAATAGAAAGCGCCGTAGATGAGGTTGGTCCCGACGATCCCGATCGCCTGCTGCTGAAGCTGGTTGTCCTTGTCCCACATCCGGAAGTGAATGTAGATCTCGCTCGGTTCGCCCAAGGGCGTGGTCTGAAACCGGACACCCATCCACCCGTGGCAGTCATTGGAGCCCTTGAAGCTCTTGGCAGCGACGGTGTCCGCGAAGACAAAGAAGGTGGTGCGATCCCCCCGCTGGTCCTTGAGACGCTCGATCAGCAGCGAATACTCGTGGTCGAGCATGGTGGCCAGACGCTCGCGCGAGACATAGCGCGGGGCACGACCATAGATGGAGTCGCTGAACGTCATGTCGTAGGCCGACATCGACTTGGCAATCGTTCCGGACGCACCACCCACCTGGAAGAAGACACGGGCTACCTCCTGACCGGCACCGATTTCGGCAAACGTGCCATACCTCTGCTCATCAAGATTGATGATCAGGGCCTTGCGATTGGTCGTAAGCAGTTGAGTGGGCTCGCTCATTGGTCGGAAGGTGGAAGGTGTCGGGGGGGACGGCAAACCTTCAAAATTTGGGCGCGTGTCACGAAACGGTGTCGGGAATCCACCTTTCGACTGGAGGAACCGCCGCTTCCGGCTACGGTGGCGCCCATGAAGCACTTTTTTTCTTCCCTGCTGGGCACCCTCACCGCGTTCCTGCTTCTGGCCTTGGGTGCGGTGGTTGTGGTGGTGGCTGTATTCGGCGTGGTCGCCTTCATGGGCAGCCGCACCGTCCCGGTGGAGGACAATTCCTATCTGGTGTTTGACCTGTCCGTCAACGTGACGGACGCGCCTCCGCAATTCGATAGCAGCGCTTTCACGCGGGTGCTGACCGGTGGGGGCGAACCCGCGACCCTGCAGCTCCGTTCGGTCACCGAGGCCATTGCCCGCGCTGCAAATGACGACCGCATCGCTGGAATTCTGCTCATTGGCGAAATGACGCCCGCCGGCTATGGCTCCGGGTTCGCGGCGCTCAAGGAGATGCGCGAGGCTCTGGTCGACTTTCGTGCAGCCGGGAAACCAGTCATGGCCTATCTGGAAAATGCCACCACGCTGGAGTACTACTTGGCTTCAGCGGCCGATGAGATCATCCTCGACCCGTATGGCATGATTGCCATGCCGGGCCTCGCCTCGGAACCCATGTTCTTCGCCGGCGCGTTCGAGAAGTTCGGCGTCGGCGTGCAGGTCACCCGGGTTGGTAAGTACAAGTCTGCCGTCGAGCCGTTCATCCGTCAGGACCTCAGTCCGGAGAATCGTGAGCAGTTCACGCAGCTGATGGGGGACATCTGGGCGGACCTTTTGGGGGATATCGCGGCGGGCCGAGGCCTGACCCCGGCGGACGTGCAGGCGGTCGTCGATCGGGAAGGCATTGTGCGTCCGGAGATCGCTTTGGAGTCCAACTGGGTATCGCGCGTCGCCTACCGTGACGAAGTCCTTGCTGAACTGAAGGAGCGAACGGGGGTGGACGAGGGCGACGATTATTTCACGCAGATCGACTTGGCAGACTACGCCCGGATGCCGGGCGCGGTTCAGGCCGCCGGTGGGCAGCGGGGGCGGATTGCGGTCGTGTACGCCGAGGGCGACATCGTCGATGGCGAGGGCAGCATCGGCGAAGTCGGCGGCACGCGCTTCGCTCGCGAGCTCAGGCGCCTGCGCCAGGATGAGGAGGTCGATGCCATTGTCGTTCGGATCAACAGCCCGGGCGGCTCGGCCACCGCCTCCGAGCACATTCAACGGGAGATCCGACTGGCCCGGGAGGAGAAGCCGGTGGTGATTTCCATGGGCTCGTACGCGGCATCGGGGGGCTACTGGATCGCCGCCTATGGCGAGCGGATCTTCGCCGAGCCGGGCACCATCACCGGGTCCATCGGGGTGTTCGGCGTGCAGTTTGATGTGAAGAAGCTCGCGAACGAGACCTTGGGGCTGACCTTTGACAGTGTCAAAACGGGTCGCTACGCCGACTTGTTCACGATCACCCGGCCCAAGACTGCCGCGGAACTCGCGGTGATCCAGTCGATGGTCGATTGGATTTACGATGAATTTATCTCCAAGGTGGCTGAGGCGCGCAGTCTCGATCGCGCGGTGGTGCAGGAGATTGCGCAGGGACGAGTCTGGTCGGGTACGCAGGCACTCCAGCTCGGGCTGGTCGACGAGCTTGGCGGGCTTGATGCCGCGCTGGCGCATGCCGCGAGTTCCGCCGGCCTAGGTGACAATTATCGCGTGGTGGAGTTTCCGCGGGAGAAGCCGCTCGCCGAGGCCTTGGTCGAAATGATCGAGGGGGTTAGCCCGGCCACTTCGACCGGCATGGCCGGGCGTTGGCTGAACCGGCTGAAGGACCCGCTGACGAGCTTGGATAAGTTCAACGACCCCCGCGACGTTTACGCGCGCCTGCCG
>CAMAXB010000296.1 GCA_945862035.1 Opitutus sp. GAS368 | reverse complement strand
TGGCGACGGTTCGATCCTGACGGATTCCTCCCTGCATCACTGCGTGCTCGGGATTCGATCGCTGATCGGTGAAGGGTGTGTCCTCGAAGATACCATTGTGATGGGCTCGGACTACTACGAGACGAAGGCCCAGCTGGCGGCCAGCCGGGCGCTCGGGCAGCCCGACATGGGTCTGGGCAAGAACTGCCGGATCGACGGGTCCATCATCGACAAGAACGCGCGCATCGGCGACGGCTGCATCCTCTCGCCGAAGGGCACGCCGGACGGCACCTATCTCGACGGAGCGATCATCATCCGCGACGGTGTGCTGGTGGTCGCCAAGGGTGCGATTGTGCCCGCGGGCACGGTGCTCTAGACAGCCGCGCCGGCGCTCGGCGACGACCGGCGGGCGTGGACGATGAAGGCGGCGCCGGCCAGAATCAGAAAGATCGAGTAGAACGTGCCGCGGCTCAGTCCGAAGAGCAGGGAGGCGTCGGGCTCGCGGAAGAGTTCCCCGATCATTCGCACCACGGCGTAGGCGATCAGGAATTCACCGGTGAGCTGGCCGGGCCGGGTGCGCACGACGTCGCTGCGCCAGAACCGCCATTGGATGTAACCCAGCAGGACCGCGCCCTCGAGGGCCGCCTGATAGAGCTGCGACGGGTGGCGGGGCAGCGCCTGCACCAGGCCGCGATCGAGCTCGTTGTCGGGGAAAATCACCGCCCACGCGACCGTCGTGACCTTCCCCGGGAGTTCGCCGTTGATGAAATTGGCGAGGCGGCCCAGCAGCAGGCCGACCGGGGTGACCGTGGCGATCAAGTCGCCGATCCGTCCGAACGGGACCCGCTGCCTTCGCGCCCACCACGCCAGGGCCACGGCGACGCCCACAAATCCACCGTGGCTGGCCATCCCGCCTTCCCAGACCCGGAAGATCATGAAGGGATCCGCCGCGACCGTGGCCGTCTGGTAGAGCAGGAAGTAGCCAAGCCGGCCGCCCAGGAGCACGCCGAGAATCACGAATGTCATCAGGTCCGCGATGGCCGCGGAGTCGAAGGGGGAACGGCCTCGGCGGTGATACGACACCAGCAGCCACCACGCGCCGACGAAACCGAGCAGATAAGCCAGGCCGTAGTACCGGATGCCGAAGTTGTCGGAGAAACGGATCAGGAATGGACTCAGATCGTGAACCCAATACGCGAGCGGCAGCACGCCGGTGATCACGGCAACGGCTCGTCCGGTGGCGAATAAATTCCGCCGTGCAAGCTGCCGTGGCGGGGTTTGGCCTCGGCCGAGGTGCCCCAATAAAAACAACCTTGCGACGGCGCCGCGTGACCCCGCTATGTTGGGCGCATGAGCGGACTCAAACGGACCTCGTTGCGCGATTTTCATGCCGCTCATGGAGCGCGCCTCGTGGACTTCGCGGGCTGGGAGATGCCGGTGCAGTACCGGAGCATTCTCGAGGAGCACAAGGCGGTGCGCCGGGCCGCCGGGCTCTTTGACGTGAGCCACATGGGCGAGGTCGACGTGCGCGGCCCCGAAGCCGGCAAGTTCCTGAACCGGCTCGTGACGAACGATGTCACGAAGCTCTATCCCGGCCGCGTGCTCTATTCGCCGATGTGCTATCCGAGCGGGGGAGTGGTGGACGATCTCCTGGTCTATCAGCGCGGGGCGGATGACTATTTTCTCTGCATCAACGCGGGCAACATCGACAAGGACGTCGCGTGGATTCGGGAGCAGGCCGCCGGCTTCGCCGTGACAATCGACGATCGCAGTGCCGACTTCGGTCTCCTCGCCGTCCAAGGCCCGATGGCCGCGGCCATTGTCCAGTCGCTGACCGGCGCGAAGCTCGGGTTGATCAAATACTATCACTTTGGCGAGGCGACGGTGGCCGGCATTCACTGTCTCGCCAGCCGCACCGGCTACACCGGCGAGGACGGGTTTGAACTCTACCACGCGGCGTCGGAGTCGGTCGCGCTGGCGGAGGCCTTGTTGGAAGCAGGCGCACCTCATGGGCTCGAACTGGCCGGCTTGGGTGCGCGGGACAGCCTCCGGCTCGAGGCCGGCTTCCCGCTCTATGGGCACGAAATCACCGCGGATATCTCGCCCCTGACCGCCGGGCTGGGTTGGACCGTCAAACTGGACAAGGGCTCGGACTTCGTCGGCCGGACGGCCCTGCTGGCCGAGAAGCAGAACGGAGCGCCCAACCAGGTGATCTTCTTCAAGACGGGCGATCGTCGGATCGTGCGCGCGGATACTCCGGTGCTGGGTCCCGACGGGGCGGTCGTCGGGCGCGTGCTCTCCGGCACCTTGTCGCCGATTCTCAATGAATCGATTGGCTCCGCCCTCGTGGCGACCGCAAGTGCCGCGGGCGAAGGAGGCTGGTCCGTCGACATTCGGGGGACGCGGCTGCCCTTGCACCGGGTTCGGCCTCCCTTCGTGCCGTTGAAAAAATGAGCCAGCGGTGCGCCGCGGCTTGCAGGCGGGTCGCATTCGCGTCAAATCGACGCGTTTTGGCCCCTCAACTCCGTCCCTGACCGACCTGAATGAGCACTATTCCCGCCGACCTCCGCTACGCAAAATCGCATGAATGGCTGAAGCTGGAAAGCGACGGCACGGTGACGATCGGGATTACGGACTTTGCCCAGGACTCGCTCGGCGACATCACCTACGTCCAGATGCCCAAGGTCGGCGCCACTCTCAAAGCGGGCGAGACCTTTGGCGTGGTGGAGTCGGTGAAGGCCGCGAGCGATCTCTATGCCCCCGTCGGCGGAACGGTCCTGGCGGTAAATTCGGCGCTCGAATCCGCCCCCGAGACGGTAAATCGCGCGCCTTACTCCGATGGCTGGATGCTGAAGCTGAAGCCGGCGGATCCAGCGGCCCCGGCCGCTTTGCTCGATTCCGGCGCCTACGCCAAGTTGGCCGGGTAGCTGCTGGCTGGGCGTTCGGGATGGGCGGGCGTGTCTGCTTCGCCTACGAAGATCGCTGGCCGGCGCAACGACACGCAGGCCGGTGCGTCTTTAATCCGAAGTCCGTCGTATTAGAACCTTTGCCAGCCCACTCATTTTCCCCAGTTATCTGATTCCCCGTGATATATCGAATGCGCGTTTCCCGCCTGGCTATCCTTGCGCTGCTTGTCGCAGTGGGGTGCACCAAACCTGATCATGCTGCGATTGCGGCAGTAAGCGAAGGCTCCGGCAGTTCGCCGGCCATGCCGCCGGAGGGGAAGCGCAAGAAAACGGCGGTCGAGGACGGCAGCGTGGCAGCATCGGCTCCCGTCGCGAAGGACAGTGCGGCACCGGCCGGTGCCAAGACCAGCGGTGCGAACAAGAAGACGGGCGGCAAAGCCGGTGCCGCCGGCGGGGGACGCGGCGGGTCGGTTCAGCCCGTTGAGGTCACCAATATTTCGAGACGCGATCTCGTCGAGTCGCTCCGGGTGGTGGGTTCGCTTGGCGCCAATGAGACCGCCAGCATCCGGCCCGAGATGGCCGGGATTATCCGGGCGGTGCTTTTTGAGGAAGGCTTTGCGGTCAAGAAAGGGGATTTGCTCCTCAAGATC
>CAMAXB010000295.1 GCA_945862035.1 Opitutus sp. GAS368 | reverse complement strand
TCCAGACCCCCGGAGTGGAACCACGCCGGCGGCCTGAACGTCAGGTATCCAGTCATCGAGCGCTACTCGATCCCGGGCTCGGTTGGCTCCAACCTGAGCAACTTCGACGGCAACTCATTCCTCTTCGATCTTCGCTGCGACCACGCCTCGGTCGACCTCCTCCCTGTTTACCCGAGCGAGCGCCCAGCGCGCGATCGGGTCGCCTCCCGCGAAGGGCGCACCTCCGCAGTCCTCTGGTCACGATCAAGGTCGAGGAGGATGCACCGCATCGAGGACTCCACCCATTGCCGGTACTCTCGCAGCGACAAGCAGTACTCCGGCTCCAAAACTTAAGGACTCGCTTTCGGCTTCAGTCCAAGCCCGTAGTCGCCATGCTCGCCTTGTGACCTTGCCGTCCGTCTTTCTCCCGCCCGACTTTTCGCCGACCAAGCCGGTTGTCCTCATCGCCGGCCAGGGACGCTATCCCCAATTGGTGGCCGAGGGTGCCCGACGCGCCGGCATCCCCCTGCGCCTCGTCGCCTTTGAGGAGGAGACCGCGCCCGAACTGTTCGCCTCGTTTGCCGAATCGGAACGCCGGATGATTCTCGTCGGCCAGCTCGGCAAGATGTTGCGCGCGATCGAAGATTTTGGGGGCGGCTCCGCCCTCATGGCCGGCCAGATCACGCCGCGCCGCCTGTTCAAGGGCCTGCACCCCGACCTCAAGGCCACGCGCATCCTGCTCGGACTCAAGCGGCGGAATGCCGAGACCATTTTCGGCGCCATCGCCGAGGAGATCACCCGCTTGGGCGTCTCGCTGCTCGACGCGCGGAGTTTCATTGATGACCACCTCGCCACGGCGGGTTGCATGACCGGGCGCTCGTTTCCGATCGCTGACGACGTTGTCACGCACGGGATCCAGATTGCCCGCGAGTGCGCCCGCCTCGACATCGGCCAGGGTTGCGTGGTGCGCAAGGGCACCGTCCTCGCGGTCGAGGCGTTCGAGGGCACCGATGAGATGCTCCGCCGTGCCGGGGGCTTCAAGACCGACCATGCCCTGTTCGTAAAGACCGTAAAGAAGGCCCAGGATTTTCGGTTTGATGTTCCCTGCTTCGGGCTCCGCACCTTGGAGACCATGCGCGAGGCCGGGCTGACCGCCGCGGCCCTCGAGACGAGTCGGGTCATCATGATCGACCGGCCCGCCGTGCTCGCTCAGGCCCGCACCTGGGGCATCTCCCTGCTCGGTTTTGAGTAGGAGGGCGGCGGTCGCAGTCTCTCGGACCGAGGGTTGCCGCGCACCAGGGACCGTCACCGCACGCTTGCGCCGATTCGTCCGTCGCGACACGGTTTGGGCATGCAATCCGATGTGGTCGAAATTTCCGTCCGCGGCGTCATGCCCACCGCCAACGGCTGCGCCGTATTCCTGGGGAACGACGCCAAGACTTTCGTCATCTACGTCGATCACTCCGTCGGCAATGCGATCCAGATGACCCTGAACGGCGTCCGCAAGGAACGACCGCTTACCCACGACCTGATCGGCCACATCCTGCTCGGTCTCGGCGCGAAATTGGAACGCATCGTGATCAATGACGTGAGCGAGGGTACGTTTTTTGCCCGTATTCTGCTCCGCATGGAGAATGAACTGGGGCGTAAGATCATCGAGCTCGATGCCCGACCAAGCGATTCGATCGTCCTCGCCCTTCAGCAGAAGCGCCCGATCTTCGCCGCGCGCAAGGTGATCGACACCGTCGAGGACATGTCCGCCATCCTTGAGCGGGTGCTCAAGCAGCAGGCGGAGGAGTCCGACGGTTCGAACGAGGAGAAGTAAGGCCAAAATGCCCGTCTCCGCCTCCCGCCTTCCAGCCGGCCACGCGCCGGGCCTGCCGCTCACCGCGCTTGCGCCCATGCAGGACGTGACCGACCTCGCGTTCATGCGGGTCATCGCAAGCTACGGAGCCCCCGATTACTTCGTCACCGAGTTTTTCCGCGTCCACGCGCAGTCGCGCCCCGAACGCCACATCCTTCGCTCCATCGACGAAAATGCAACCGGGCGGCCGGTTTTCGCGCAGTTGATCGGCGAGGATATCCACCATCTGGTGCGCACGGCCACCGAACTGCTGCGTCACCCCGTGGCCGGGATCGATCTCAACCTCGGCTGTCCCGCGCCCAAGGTCTACAAGAAGAACGTCGGCGGCGGCCTGCTCCGCGACCCGGCCAAGATCAATGAGATCCTCGGAGCCCTGCGCCCCGTGATCCCGGGGCTCTTGACGGTCAAGATGCGCATCGGCTTCGACGGCACGGATTCATTCGACCGGATTGTCGACATCGTCAATTCCCACGCCGTCGACCTGCTCAGCGTGCACGGGCGGACGGTGAAGGAAATGTACCGCAGCGAAGTTCATTATGACTTCATCGCCCGCGCCGCCGCACGCTCGCGCTGCCCCGTACTGGCCAACGGTAACGTGACCTCCGCCACCACGGCCGTACGCGTACTCGCCGAGACGGGCACTGCGGGCGTGATGATCGGCCGTCACGCCATCCGCAACCCTTGGATCTTCCGCCAATGCCGGGAGGCCTTTGCGGGCCAGCCGGTCACGGCCCCCACCCTTGCCGACGTCCACGACTACATTTCCCGGCTGTTCGAGGCAACCCGGCCGCCGGGGATTCCCGAGGTTGCGCACGTGAACAAGATGAAGAAGTACCTCAACTTCGTCGGCCAAGGGGTGGATCCCGAGGGTCTCTTTCTCCGCGCGATGCGCCGGGTGCAGAGCGCCGCGGAGCTCTTTGCCGTCTGCGACGAGCACCTGCTCACCGAGCCCGCGCGAAGGTTCGCCGACGAACCCTATCCCGGGGTCATCGCCCGCCCGAACTGCGAGACGCCCGATGCCGCGTCCGACGGGTGCTCGCTTGAGGCCATCACCGCCTGACGACGCAGGGGGCAGGTTTCGCGGCGGGACGCCGCCGGTCGTGAGCGCGCTTACTCAAGCCCCAGCTTTTTCCGCCCCTCCGGTGAAATCATGTGCGGCGTCCACTGGGGATCCCAGACGATGTGGACCTTGGCGGATTCAACTTCCGGCAACTCCGCGATCTTTTTCCTCGCATCCTCGGCAATCACCGGGCCCATGCCGCAGCCCGGGGCCGTCAGCGTCATCTTGACCTCGACCGTATGCTTCCCCGCGGTTGCTGACTCAATCGCCAGATCGTAGACCAGACCGAGATCCACGATGTTAACCGGGATCTCCGGGTCAAAGCAGCTTCGCAGGGCCGTCCAGACCGCGGCTTCAGAGAAAGTCGCGACCGGCGCAGGCACCCGCTCGGGCGTCTCCGGGCTGTAACCGGCGATCGCCGAAGCCTCCGCACTTTCAATTCGAAAGAGACCGTAGTCCGTTCGCACCGTCACATTGCCCCCGAGCGTTTGCACGATGTGGACTTCCGTGCCCTGCTGCAGGGTCACGCTGTCTCCCGCGGGAATGACGGTGGCGGGGACAGTGCGAGTCAGGGTGGATGCGCTCATGAAAAAAAGGAGGGGCTTAGCGAATGCGGAAATCAACCGGTAGGCGCG
>CAMAXB010000294.1 GCA_945862035.1 Opitutus sp. GAS368 | reverse complement strand
AAAATGCTTCTGGGCGGTCGCGAGCACGGCGAGGAGGTCCCCGGGGTTCCGCGTCTTCTGCAGGCGTGTCAGGACGGAGTGAGCCGTCTTCTCATAGAGACGTTCCTCCTCCGGTGAAAATTGGGCGCACATGAAAGATGATTGGTTCGTTGTAGCCGGGGTCGCTGACCCCGGTCCGAGGTGCTGTTCAGGGGGAGCGTGTTGCCTCCAACACGCTGGTTTGAAAGCTACCGATCCAACGCGTTGAGGGCAACGCGTTCCACCTGCTTGCCTGCGCACGGTGAGGGGACGCTTTCAAGGTGCCCCGGCGGGGTGCTTCGTGACGCCACCGGGCTCGGCGGTCCAGGCGGCACTGACGATCTTCCAGCCGTCCTCGAGTTTCATCAGGACGAAGACATCGATCCCGTTGTGGCTGAATTGGCCGTTGCGGTGAAAATCATAGGGCATCCACACCGTGGCGATGCAGCCCTCAATCAGCACCGTGGGATCCCACCCACGCTCAAGAAAGGTGTCCTTATTGGATTTCGCCGACTCAATCTGCTGCTCGATCGTGCGCTGGCGGACGGTGGTCGCGGGCTGGCCCCCGCGGGGCGCGATTGTGAGCTGGGCTCCTGGGACGAAGATCCGGGCGAGCGCTGCTCCATCATTGGCGCCCAGCGCGTCGAAGAAGCCCTGAACCTGGCTGAGAACAGCGTTGCGATCCGGGTGAAAGGTTTCGGCGGCGTGCAGGAAAGGGACCTGCAGCGCAGTGATCAGGGCGAGGCCGGCGAGGAGAGAGGGGGGCGTCATGATGGGGGATTTGTGGGATTTCACCCTGCTTTGCGCTCGTGGTCCACTCTGGAGCGAACACCCGCAGCCGACGCGAGAGCATTTCAAATGAAGCGGTCGCCAAACGAAAGGCGGGCACGAGACACGCCCCTCCACCAAGCTCGTTTCTCGTGTGCGCCTGTTCCGGCGATCTTTTTGCGGCTATGGTTTTGCTGAAAATCCTCTCGTCGCCGTCCGTACATTTTGGGGCGTCGAGATCCCAAAGCTACCCGTCGAACTCGGAACCTCCGCAGGGCTATTAGCCCTGACTGAGGGTGAAGTGCCGGATTTGGGCGAGATCCCGGAGCAACTCAGCGCAGAAATCAGGATGCGTAATGGAGACGAGGGCCTCCCCGCGCTCACGGAGGGTCTCGCCGTCGAGGATTGACCGCGCGTATCCGGTGATGACCCCGTGCACGTCTCCGCGGGTGCTGACCATCCCGCCCCGGGTGGCAGGTGGGTGACGACTCGCGAGACCTTGCTGCCCCATCGCCCGTGAGAACAGCGTGATGATCGGCCTACCGCCCGGGAGAGCGCGGCGCCGCGAATGAAGTCCATCTGGCCGCCGATTCCTGAGTAGATCCGGTGGCCATTGGGATCGAGGTGCTAGACCCGCACGTTCTCCAAGTCCTGTCGGGCGCACAGCGCCTCGACCAGCGGGGTGGGCGTGGCGGCGGCCCCATGAGTGAAGACAGCCGGTCGCCGCTGGTGATGCCGCCACCGCATCGGCGGCGAAGCGGGCGGGGATGACCAATCAGGGAAAAAGGCGGACGTACGGATCGAGGTGATGCAAATTTATGACCCGAGCCAAGCCTGGGCGGCGGGCCGCGGCGCGAATTCGCGGGCATGATCGCAAGCATGGCGCTCCCGCGTGCAAATCGGCGTCATTTGCGGCCGGGCGGACCGGTCGTGACGAACCTCGCCGTCGGACCTGACCCGGTGCGGCGGTGGACATTTTAGTCCTGCGGGTTGTGCGCAGCTCGCTTCGTGGATAGGATCGTGCCGATGTCCGGATGTCCTTTTCACCTTCAGAAGTCGTTGGAAACAATTGAAGTCCCGGCCGAACCGGCGAGTGACTATGCCTTTCTGGCGGAGGTCTACGGGACGGATTCGGACGAGGCGGGTTTGCGTCGGGCCGTTATCGAGGCCGCGCGGGAGCGGGGTGAGCCGGCTCCCCTGACTGAGCGCGAACTGACCGCCGCCGGGCGGATTGCCTGGCGCAATCACGCCCGCTGCATCGGGCGGCTCTATTGGCGGACCTTGGTCGTCCGCGACCGGCGGAATCTGGTCGAACCAGACGCGATCGCCTCGGAACTAGCCGCTCACTTGCGCGCGGCGCAGAACGGGGGCAACATCCGGTCGATCCTGACCGTCTTCGCCCCGGCGGCCGGGAAGGGACGGAAGGGACCGCGAATCTGGAATCAACAGCTTTGCGGCTATGCGGGCTATCGCGCTTCCGATGGGAGTGTTCTGGGGGATCCCCGCAACGCCGCGCTCACGGCAAAGGCTCTGGAACTTGGATGGTCCGCTCCGGCCCAACGTTCGGCCTTCGACCTGCTGCCTTGGATTCTCTCGGGCCCCGATGGACGACCTCACCTCTTTCCGCTCCCGGAGGATCTCGTTCAGGAAGTCGTGATCGAACATCCGGACCACCCCGGCTTCGCCGAACTCGGCCTCCGGTGGTACGCCGTGCCTGCGATCGCCGATATGCGACTCCGGATCGCGGGGACGGATTTCGGGGCCGCGCCCTTTAATGGCTGGTACATGGGAACTGAGATCGCCGCGCGGAACCTGGCGGACACGGACCGCTACAATCTGCTGCCGGAAGTCGCCCGCTGTCTCGGGCTGGATACCCGCCGGGCGCGGACACTCTGGCAGGACCGCGCTCTCGTCGAACTCAACCGCGCCGTCCTGCACTCCTACGAACGCGATCAGGTGAAGCTCGTCGACCATCACACCGCCTCCGAGGAATTCATGCACTTTCTTCAGCTGGAGCGTAAGGCCGGCCGGGAAGTTTCGGCCCGCTGGGACTGGATTGTCCCGCCGCTTTCGCCGGCGACGACGCGAGTCTTTCACACGCCGATGCGGGAATTTCCGGTCTCGCCCGATTTTCTCGCGGCCGAGCCCAACCCAGCGCTCTGAAATCCGGCGCAATTGTGCGCCGTTTTTCGGCTGCATCCCCCGCGTCAGCGCAGCGGAGCCAGGAACCGCCGAAAGCGGGAAGATCTAGGTGTCGTTGAAATCTAACGACACGAGCACGCCCTCGGCCCGCCCGAGAGTGTCACCGCGCGAGGCTACCCCGTAAGCGCGTGAGTTCATACTGTTGTCGCGTGAGTCCCCCTGAGGAGGGAACCCTCGGGGACAGAATGGGATCAAACGTCCGCGCTGGCGACGGGCGATCACCCCGCGACACCAGCAGCCCGCCGCACCCCGGTCAAGCGGACCTCCGCCGCCCGCCGTCCACGCCCGCCGCGTTCAAAGCCAGTGTCACGTAATACGTGACACTGGCTTTCCCCGCTGGGGTGAATTGGTCGCACCCGGCGTGATATCCAAGCACAGTGTCACGTAATACGTGACACCGGGTTTGGGGTGTTTGCGCAGAGTCAGCGGAGCTGCACGAAGATTGGGTTCGAGTAGAACCACAGGTCGGACCAGGGGTCCTCGCCGTCGGGATCAATGGCGGGCTCGAGCTCGGCGGAGTTGGTTCCGCGCACGCGGACATAGAAGTCGCCCT
>CAMAXB010000293.1 GCA_945862035.1 Opitutus sp. GAS368 | reverse complement strand
GGCCCCGGCGGGAAACCATCGTCCGCGAGGAATGGAGAAGGAGGAGTCGATGTCCCAGCCCAGGCCGCGCCGTGCCGGCCCGTCGGTTTGGGGCCGTGTGCTCTCGCGAATGGTTTCGGCCTGAAGGATCCGCACACCCTCCAGTTCGCCGCCGTTGACGAGCATGCGGCAAAAGCGCGCGAGGTCGGCGGCCGTGGTGAAGAGACCGGCGTGCCCGGCGACACCCCCGCTCATGCGGGCCGTGGGGTCATGTACCTCTCCCAGCAGGATGCGGCCATCAACGCGTTCGGTCGGAGCGACTCGGCTGAGCTTGCCGGCCGGGGGCCGGAAGCCGGTGTCGCTCATCTTCAGCGGACCAAAAATCTCCTCCGCGGCGTACCGCTCCAGCGGCCGCCCGCTGGCGACGTGCACCAATTCGCCCAGCACCAGGTAGCCGATGTCACTATAAACAAACGTCGTGCCCGGTTCCGAGAGCAGCTTCTCCGCATAAACTCGCCGCATCGTTTCCTCGGGTCCGCTCCACGCCGGAAGCAGGTCGACATCCGGTCGCAGGCCCGCGGTGTGAGTCAGCAGCTGACGAAGCGTGATGGCTTCCTTGCCCTCACCGCGGAAGGCCGGCAGGTAGCGCGAGGCGGGAGCATCGAGTTCGAGCCTGCCGCGCTCAACGAGCTGGAGAATCGCGGTGGTGGTGGCAACCACCTTGGTCAGCGAGGCCGCGTCATAAATGGTGTCGAGCTGGGCTGGAATGACCGCGGGCTCGAGGGCCTGATTACCGTAGGCCCGGTGGTGGACCTGGCCCTGGTGCTCCAGCCAAAGAACCCCGCCGGGGATTCGCTGGAGAGCGATCGCCTCGGCAATGGCGGCATCCATGGCCGCCAGTTTCGTCGGCGGAAAAGTCTGGGCCGGAGCGATGTGCAGGGTGAGAAGGGAGAGGGCGAGCAGGAGTCCGCGGATACACCGGGGAGTCCGCGCCGGGGCGGGGCGGGTGAGGGGGGCCGTCATCACGGATCGATTCCTGCCAGTCGCCCGCGCGTCGAGCCAGCCAAACGTTTGAGGGTGCGTGATCGCCCCGGCGTTGACGCCCCGTCCGGGTAGGCCCAGCCTAAGCAATCCATCCCCCGCGTTCCTCCGCCGGTTTGCAGCGATATCTCCAGCTGGCGATTCTGTTGTTCTCATCCTCGCTTCCCTCATGACCAAGAAAACCGGCTCCCTCCTGTCCGCGATGCTGCTGGGCGGCTCGCTTTTGATCCCAGCGCTGCACGCACAACCCGTCGAGGCCTGGAAGGAAGGCGTGGTCGCGGGCGTGACCCTGCGGCAGAAACAGGCGCAGGTCATGAATGACATGATCTTCAGCTTCTCCGAACTCGGCTTTCACGAGGTGGAGACCTCGAAGTACCTGACCGATCTGCTGGAAAAGGAGGGCTTCACGATCGAGCGCGGCGTGGCCGGCATTCCCACGGCGTGGGTCGCGACTTGGAGTCAGGGCACGGGCAAGCCGGTCATTGCGCTCGGTTCCGATCTCGACGGCATCCCGCTGTCCTCGCAGAAACCCGGTGTCTCCTACCGCGATGAGATCGTGCCCGGAGCGCCGGGCCATGGCGAGGGTCACAACTCCGGACAGGTGGTGAACATCATCGCCGCGCTAGCCGTGCGTGATGTGATGAAGCGGGAGAATCTTTCGGGCACGATCAAGCTCTGGCCGGGCGTCGCCGAGGAACTGCTCGGCACCAAGGCCTATCTGGTGCGGGCCGGAGTTTTCGATGGGGTCGACATCTGCCTCTTTAGCCATGTGAGCAGCAACTTCGGGATCGCCTGGGGTTCAACCGAGGCCACGGGCCTCGTCTCGGTGGAGTACACCTTTAGCGGACAGAGCGCGCACAGCGCCGGGGCGCCCTGGCGCGGGCGCAGCGCCCTCGATGCGGTGGAGCTGATGAATGTCGGCTGGAACTTCAAACGGGAGCATCTTCGCCTGCAGCAACGTTCGCATTACGTCATCACCAATGGCGGCGACCAGCCCAATGTCGTGCCCTCCGTGGCGACCGTCTGGTACTACTTTCGCGAGACGGACTATCCGCGCATCAAGGCCATGTGGGAGGCCGGTGACGCCACCGCGCAGGGTGCCGCGCTCATGACGGGCACGACCGTGAAGTCGCGTCTGCTGGGTGCGGCCTGGCCCCAGCATATGAACAAGGTTGTGGCGGAGGTCGCGTACGAGAATGTCAAGCGCGTCGGCCTGCCGGAGTGGACGGAGGACGACCAGACGCTGGCCAAGGCGGTGCAGCGCGAGGCGGGGCAGTTTCCTTCCGGCCTGCCCATCGTGGTCGGTGGCCTCACCGCGCCGATCAGCGACGACGACAAGCGGGGCGGCGGCTCGGATGATATCGGCGATGTCTCGTGGACCGTGCCCACCATCACGCTGCGCTACCCGTCCAACATTCCCAACCTCGCCGGACATCACTGGACCTCGTCCATCGCCATGGCTACGCCGATCGCGCACAAGGGCGTTGTGGCCGGCGCCAAGGTGCAGGCCCTGACCATGCTCGATTTCCTGACGCAGCCCGAACGGGTGACGCAGGCGTGGGACTATTTTCGCACGGTGCAGACCAAGGATATGAAGTACACGAGCTTCCTCCGCCCGGAGGACAAGCCCGCGATCTGGCTGAACGACGGCCTGATGGCCCGCTTTCGGGACCAGTTGAAGTCCTTCCACTTCGATCCGACGAAGTACGAGACCTACCTCGAGCAGTTGGGCGTCGTTTATCCGATGACGGTAAAGCCGGCGGCTCCCTGACCGCCCTCGCAGCGGTCAGGTTTCCGGGCGAGCCGCGCGATCGCTAACGATTAGCAGTCCCGTTTCGCTCGGGGATCCAGTTGCTCATTGAAAGCGCGGCGAACCTGCGCTGCGCTCCTCTGCGATGAAAACCATTTCCGCCCCCACGGCTCCGGCCGCCATTGGTCCCTATGCCCATGCCATCCAGACTGGGCCCTTTGTGTTTTGCTCGGGTCAGACCCCGATCGATCCCAGCACCGCCAAGCTCGTCGAGGGCGGGATCGACGCCCAGACCAAGCAAGTGTTCGCCAACATCACGGCCGTGCTGGCGGCCTCCGGGCTGACGCTGCAGGACGTCGTGAAGTCCACGGTCTATCTCAAGGATATGGGCGATTTCGCTGCGATGAACGCGATCTACGCCGCGGCGTTTGCTCCGCACAAGCCGGCCCGCACCACGATTCAGGCGGCAAAGCTGCCGCTCGATTGCATGGTCGAGATCGAGGTCATCGCAGCCGTCAAGGCCTGACCGCGCCACGGCGAACGTCTCATCGCCGCTTCTTCGCTCGGTCTCAGCGCTCTGGCCGCTCGATGCGTTCGGAGCGTGGACTTGGACTAGAAAGGGCCGCGGCGGTCAGCCGGTGATCACCGCCAAGTTGGCCGTGATGACGGGCGTGGTCCGCGGCGTGATCGTCAGGCAGATGGCGGTGCGCCGATGGATCCCGGCGCCTTCAAGGGGATGCGATCGCGTTCATCGTGACGCGTGAGTTCAGCGGAAACAAGTCGGTGA
>CAMAXB010000292.1 GCA_945862035.1 Opitutus sp. GAS368 | reverse complement strand
CTCGTTTATTCTGGTCCTGACCATCTCCTCGCCGTCGCAGACGGGCGGACGGTTCGCATTGATGCGACGCTCGACACCCTCTTCACGGAGGCGGATCCTGCGGCGTTTTTGCGCGCGCGTCTGGCTGGCGCCGCGGCCGCGACCCTACCTGCAACGCCGCAGGCGCCCATCCAGTCGCAGGAAGTCTGGGCGGCAGGTGTCACGTATTTCCGCAGCATGACCGCCCGTAAGGAAGAGTCGAAGGACGCGGGGGGCGGCACGTTCTACGACCGGGTTTATCACGCGGATCGCCCGGAGTTGTTTTTCAAAGCGGCGGCCCACCGCGTGGTCGGTCCCGGGCAGCCGGTGCGGATCCGGCGCGATTCCAAGTGGAATGTGCCCGAGCCCGAGCTCACGCTCGCGATCACCTCGCGGGGCCGCATCTTTGGCTACACGATTGGCAATGACATGAGTTCGCGCGACATCGAGGGGGAGAACCCGCTCTATCTCCCGCAGGCCAAGACCTACGACGGCTCGGCCGCGCTCGGGCCGGCGCTGCTGGTCACGGAGCAACCGCTCGCCCCCACCACCGAGATCGCCATCGCGATTCATCGGGACGGTGCGGCGGTCTTCGCCGGGGCCACCACGATCAGCCAGATCAAGCGCACCTTCGAATCGCTCGCGGAGTTTCTGTTCCGGGAAACCTCGTTTCCTCACGGCTGCTTCCTCATGACCGGCACGGGCGTGGTGCCGCCAGATGCCTTCACCCTGCGCTCGGGCGATGAAGTCCGCATCACGATCGCGCCCATCGGCACGCTCAGCAATCCGGTCGCCTGAACCCTTTCCCGCATGAATCTCCTTGGTCGAAGCCTTATCGCCGGAAAACCCGGCACAACCGGCGGCGCCGTTTTTCACGCGTTGAATCCGGCGACGGGCGCGGCCCTCGAGCCGGCCTTTTGCGAGGCCTCGCTTCCGGAGGTTGACGCGGCGGTCCATGCGGCGGCGGACGCCTTTGAGACGTCGAGACTCCAACCCACCGAGGCGCGGGCCCGGTTGCTTGAGACGATGGCCGCGGAGATCGAGGCGCTGGGCGATGCGCTGCTGGCGCGGGCGCAGGCGGAGACGGGTCTGCCCTTGCCGCGGCTGACCGGCGAGCGGGCGCGCACCTGCGGACAACTGCGTCTGTTTGCCGCCGTGGTGCGCGAAGGTTCTTGGGTGGACGCGCGCATCGACCCGGCACTGCCGGATCGTCAACCGCTGCCCCGGCCGGACCTGCGTCGCATGCTGATCGCCCTCGGGCCGGTCGCAGTGTTTGGCGCGAGCAATTTCCCCCTGGCCTTCTCGGTCGCCGGAGGGGACACCGCCTCGGCGCTTGCCGCGGGATGCCCGGTCGTGGTCAAGGCGCACCCGGCGCATCCCGGCACCTCGGAATTGGTTGCGCAGGCGATTGCGCGCGCGCTGGTCGCGTGCGGGCTGCCGGCCGGACTGTTTTCGCTCGTCCACGGCGGGCCCGCCATCGCCCTTGCGCTCGTGCGGCATCCGGCGCTGACGGCGGTGGCCTTCACCGGTTCGCCTGCCGCCGGTTCGGCGCTCTTCGCAGCGGCGGCGTCCCGGCCCCACCCGATCCCGGTGTTTGCGGAGATGAGTGGTGTGAATCCGCTCTACCTTCTGCCCGAGGCACTGCGCGAACGCGGTGCCGCCATCGCGGCAGGCCTGGTCGGATCCTTCACGCTCGGCGTGGGCCAGTTCTGCACCAAACCGGGGCTGATCTTTGCGGTTCGCTGCGAAGCGACCGACGCCTTTCTGCCGCTGCTGGCGGCTGCGGTCCGCGCGGCGCCCTGCGGCACGTTGCTCACGCGGGGGATTCGGGATGCCTTCGAGGCCACGCAGTCGGCAATCAGTCAGGTGCAGGGCCTGACGCTGCTGGCGGCGGCGGATGCCGCCCCGGACGCCGGGCGGACTGAGGGTCAGCCGCGGGTGGCCTGGACCACGGCGAGCACCTTCCTCCGGCAGCCGGAGCTCGTGCGAGAAAGCTTCGGGCCGTTCACCCTGGTGGTCATCGGCGACTCGCCGGAGGAGCTGCTCGCCTGCACGCGGGCGCTCGACGGTCAGCTGACGGCCACGGTCCATGGCACGGCCAAGGATCTCGATGCGGCGGGCTCGCTGCTCGCGCTCTTGGAGCAAAAGGCCGGACGCCTCCTCATCAACGGCTATCCCACGGGCGTCGAGGTGAGCCCGGCGATGCATCACGGGGGACCCTCGCCCGCCACGACGGATGCGCGGTTCACGTCGGTCGGGACCGCGGCCCTGCTGCGTTTCGCGCGCCCGATCTGTTACCAGAATTTTCCGGCGGCGCTCCTGCCGCCGGCGCTGCAGGACGGCAATCCGCTGCGATTGATGCGCCTGGTGAACAACGTGCTGACGCGCGACTGAGGCTGGCGGGATCGCTCCAACTGTCGGCCCGGCGCTCGTTGCAGGCGGCGCCGAGGGTAAAGCCGCCGGAGGGGCTGGCGCCTGCAAGATCTGACCGTCTTGCAGCAATCGCTTCCGCAGCGTGGCGTTGGACCGTTCCTGCCGCGGTAGCCTCCGGCAATCGCGAGGACGACAGCCGTGATCGCGGTGCTGGCTCCCCCGTCGTTCACGGCGTCACCGTCGGCGGCCGCGAAGCGTGAGCGCAGCGCGAGGACCCGGGGAGAGATGCGGATCTTTTTTTTGGGGGGGGGCAAACTCAGGGGACGGGGCAAGGCAAGTTCCCGCGAAGGAATGGCAAGTACACGCCGACCCATTCCCTTTCGGCCGGCAGACTTTTGCATTCGAGCGACAACTCGTCATTGCGGCCGGAGCAACTTTTAATAGTCATTATCCCTGCGCGATCCCCTCTGGCGGGGACGCGCCCCCACCCCACTCACTGCCGTCCCAAAACCAAGAAGGTTTCCGTGCCCGCCCTCAACTCGTTCCCCCTCCCGACGCGCTCCTGTCTTGCCCTTGGCCTCGGCCTGATCGGGCTCGCCGCCGTCGGACATTCCGCGCAGCCCGCCTATTCGCCGACCGGGACGAGCTCCCCCTTTTTCGAACCCGGCTATCCCTTCGTCCAGTCGAAGGTCGAGATCACCCCGGGCGAACCGGCCAAGGGCGGCAATCTGGTGATCCGCGGCATTCTGCTTCCGCTCGGCGATGGCGTGACCGTGGCCTTCGACCAGGAGCTCCTGCGGGTGGCGGGGGTCTGGGTCACGCCGCCGGGCGCTCCAATGGTGACGCTGCAGACGATGGCACAGATTTCGTATGCGGTGAACTCCCGCAAGTCCGACCACACCCAGCCGGAGCCCGCCGCGCCCGCCGTGTTTGCCACGGCCGTCGTGCCCGGCATCACCTCGGACCCCGCGCAGGTCGGGGTCGATCCCCGGCCGCCCTCGGTTCCCGGTGACCTCGGTCGGGGCTCCCTGCCACGCGCGCTCGCGCGCTTCGACGGGCTCGAACTCACGGACTCCGCCGCCGGTCTCAATTACCGCTCGGGCTCGACCGCCGTGCGCGAATGGCATGAGGGCCGGGTCACGGCAGACGGCACGATTGAAGTCCGGCGCCATCTGGAGGTCGATCCGAGTGACCGCGCGCTCGTCTTCGTTCTCGGTCAGGGCAAGTGGAC
>CAMAXB010000291.1 GCA_945862035.1 Opitutus sp. GAS368 | reverse complement strand
GAGCAGGTTCTTGGCGTCCAGCAGCAGGGTCGGGCTTTCGTCGGGACGCTTCAATGCGGCCTCATAGTAACCGCGGAACGAGCCCAAATCCGGCTGGCTGGCAACTTGGGCGCGGCCGAGCGTGAAACGAACTTGCATCCCCTTGAGCGGACGGGCCATCAGCGTAAGATCGAAGCCCTTGGACTGCTCCACCGCGGTGAAGTTACGGGATGCACTCGCGGTTCCGGGTTCGCGAAACTTGTAGTTTGGATCACCGGGCAGAACGTTGTTTGGATTCATCAAGTCCTCCGTCTGGGTATCGGAGAAGCTCACCAGGTTGTTCCAACTCAGCACCACGTTCTGCCGGTCAATCTCGAACACGCCGAAGGTGAAGGTGATGCGGTCATCGAAGAGCCCGCCCTTGAACCCCATTTCCTTGGTTACGCCATCGATCGGGCCGATCGTCTGACGATCAAACGTGCGACTGTCCTGAAAGCGGAACGACTCGGAGTAAACGCCATAGACGTTGATGTCCTTCGTAAGGACATAGGTGATTCCGCCCGTGAAGCTTGTGTTGGAGAGCCGCAGGTTCCGGTTCTCCGCATACTCTCCCGCCAGCGCGTCGCGGCGGCTTGGCGGCGCAATGTCCTCGCTCCAACGGCCCTCCTTGCGCAGCGCAAGATAGTCCCAGCTGCGACCAAAGTCGCTGCGCAGACCAAAAAGCGAGAGGAGCTTGCCGTTGAAATAGCGGCCGCTGGCCGAGAGCGAGCCCGAGTAGGCCTGGCGCCACTCCGTGCCATCCGCCGCCGAATTGCCGGAGGCGAAATACCGCAGCGCCACCATGTTCACGGTATTGGTAACGGGCAGCACATCGGGCTTCATGCGGTCAAAAACTGCCCGCGAGTAGAAGGCCGGATCATCAAGGTAGATCCGGAGACGGCCACGATCGTTGGTTGTGTTGATTGCCGTGGCCGTGCCGTTCTCAACGGGCTTGATGTTGAAGTACTGCCAACGAAGATTGAGCACCTGATCCTCCCGATACTCGGCGCTGGCGACAAGGATCTGCTGCATCCAGTTGAATCGGTCGAGGCGATAGACGGCCGACCCGCGGAATGCGTGAACGTCGTTGCGAAAGTGCTTTCGGTCGAGCGACGAGTCGATGAAGGGTCGGCCATTGACGTCGACACTGATCGTCTGGTCGAAGGCGTTGTCGTTCCGCTGTTCGCTTTGCGTCTGATAGTTGTAGGCGAGTTCGGTGCTGACCGGCCCGATTTGCTGCTCCACCGTGACGGAGTAGGTGTGGAACGGCCGGGAGTGATTATCGAAGGAACCGCGGATGTTGTACTCCTTCGGGAAGGCATTGATTCGTTTCGTGCCGACGATGAGCCCGGCGGCATTGCGCATCTGCACGTCAAAGAATTCACCCTCGATCAGCGAGGGTTGGCCACCGAACACGCCATTGGCGGCACCCCGGTCGATCGCCGGCAAGGACGCCGAGGGAATCCAGACGCCGTCCGAGGTGAAGTAGGTTCCCGCGGTGTTGAAACTCAGGCCTCGACCCGACTGCTCACGGACGAAGATTCCAGCGAACCCGCGGGCGTTCTCATAGCTGCCCTGTTCGGCTTCCAAGCGGATCGAAGTGGTCTCAGACGGCTGCCACAGAAGAGCGATCGTTTCGCCGGCAAACTGATAAGTGGAAGCGTCCTGGAAAGTCCGGTCCTGCCGGCGCACGGCGTTGATCCGGAGCGCGAGATTGGAGGAGATCTTTCGGTTGTAATCAAATTGCCCGCGGTAGGCACCCTCGCTGTTGTAGAAAGCCAGCACCTCACCGAAGTTCGCATAGCGCGGACGCTTCGTGAATACCGCACCGTTACCGCCTGGTTCAACCTCGCCGAAGATCAGCGAATTTGAGCCTTTGCCGAAATCAATTCGCTCAACGTTGTAAGTGTCCGACGGGATATACCAGCGGAAGTAATTCCGGCTTACGTTGTTTGTTTGGCTCAGGCCGCGAAATGCGAAATTTCCCTTGGCGTTGTCATTTTCCATGACGGGAGCCGCGTAAACGTTGGCCACGAAACCCGCGACATCGTCGGCCGAAAAGAGCCCCAGGTCTTGAATGAAGTCCGATGTGATTGCGTCGATGCTCACCGGCACATCCTTTAGTGCCTGCTTGGTCCGATTTGCAGACAAGGTGTCATTGGCCGACCACCCGCTGTCCCGCTCTGTGGCAAGAACGAAGGGCGAGAGCTGAATCACCCTTTCCTCCGACGCGTTCGGCCGGGTGGGATTTTCAGGGAGCGCTTGTCCGGCTAGACTTGAGGCAAAGAGCACGCCGGCCACCAGTTTCAGGTACGTTAAGGGCCGAAGCGCAGGAGCGACGGAATTCATAATTATAATGGGGTTTTCAAACCGGTCTCCGGAAAGCAATGGGGAGTCAAGGCAGTAAAGACTCGCGCAATTGACCAGCATTTTTCCCGTTCGGCTCGCTGCTGCCATCGACCCAATGTGCCGCCTCTGGCCATGCGTTCGAGGCGGTGGTACGGCCGAGCACATCGAGATGATTTGGGGTGAGATTGTTTACGAGGCCCAGCTTCGTCGTTCGCGGCCTAGGGATACGCTGGCGGCTGCAGTCGAGACTCGCCATCGGCGGGGGCGACCGGCTGACTGGCCAGCTGTGTCGCGAGTCGTTTCCCTGCTCACGAATGCCTTCCCCGTCTGGGTCGTGGCCATGGCCGCGATCGCCCTGGTCGAACCTGCGTGGTTCACCTGGTTCAGCGGGCCGTGGATCACATGGGGGCTCGCGGTGATCATGCTTGGCATGGGTCTGACGCTGACCTTTGACGATTTCCGCGGCATCGCGCGCCTGCCCCGGGCGGTAGCGCTGGGCTTTATGGCGCAGTTCACCATCATGCCGTTTCTCGGGTGGGGCTTGGGCAAGGCCTTTGCGCTCGATACGCCCTATGCCGTCGGCCTCATTCTGGTGGCATGCTGCCCGGGCGGGACAGCGTCGAATGTCGTCACCTACCTGGCGCGCGCCAATGTGTGCCTGTCGGTGGTCATGACGATGTGCTCAACGTTTGCCGCCGTGGCCCTGACGCCGCTGCTCACCTCCTGGCTGGCGGGTGCACTGGTGGAGGTGGATGCGTGGGGCATGTTCAAGTCGACGATGCAAATCGTGATCGCCCCGGTGGCGGTCGGCGTGCTGGTGAACCACTTCGCCCCGCGCTTGGTGCAACGCGTGCAACTTGGCCTGCCCCTCGTGTCGGTAATCGTGATCGCGATGATTTGTGCCAGCGTGATCGGAGGCAGCGCCGCGTCGGTGAAGGACGCTGCCTGGCGACTTCTCGGTGCGGTCTTCGGACTGCACGCCGGGGGCTTTTTGATCGGCTATGTCGCCGCCCGTGTGCTGCGGTTCGAGGAGGCTGTTGCCCGCACTGTCTCGATTGAGGTCGGCATGCAGAACTCGGGCCTCGGCGTCGCGCTCGCCCGGAAACATTTCGCCGACCCGCTCACGGCCGTCCCCTGCGCCATCTCCAGCGTGTTTCACTCGGTCATTGGCAGCTGCCTCGCGGGCTGGTGGCGCTGGCGAAGTCGGGCATAGTGACGCGCCGATCCGAAAGGGTCTGGCCGCACGTTGTTACATTTTAGGGGATTCCAGACGGAATTTGTAACAAT
>CAMAXB010000290.1 GCA_945862035.1 Opitutus sp. GAS368 | reverse complement strand
TGGCTCCGGCCGGAGCCACGTCGAAGGAGCCGACGAGCTTGCCGGTCGGTTCCGTCACGAAGGCGACCTTGTTCTGGTAATCATCCGGAAACCGGCGCGCCGTGTAGAACGCGTGGCCGGCGCCCGCCGTGTACTTGTCGTGTACATCGACCTGGCGGATGTCCATCGAGCTCGGGTAATAGAACGGGTTGTCATCCGCCCGCGGCGTGCGCTGCTGCGCCACGCCCAGCGCCCGGAAACGCTCCTGCGGCAGGGTATGAACCCAGGAGGGATTGCCATTGGCCGTGGATCCCATGATCGCGAAATCCTCCATGAAGCCGAGACCCCAGGTGTTGTTGGTCGTCGGCTGCAGATACTCGATCTTCCCGCCGTCGGGTGTGAAGCGAAAGAGGCCCTGCGCAAACTCATATTTGACGCCTCCGACCTCGCCCGAGAATCCCGAGTAACCGATCGTGGCGTAGATCCAATTATCGTAGCCGTAGCGAAGATTGGATACGCTCGCGTGCGTGTCGTGCATCTTGAAGCCCTCCATCACGACCTGCCGCAGATCCGCGCGATCGTCTCCGTCGGTGTCCTTGAGGAAAAGCAGCTGGGTGCCGTTGGCGCAAAGCACCCCGTCGTTGACGAAGACCAGCGAGGTGGGAATCGAAAGACCTTCGGCAAACACCGTGAACTTGTCTGCCCGGCCGTCCCCGTTCGCATCCTCGGCAATCTTGATGCGATCGTTACCCGTGTTCCCGGCCTGGAGATTGTTCGGGTAATCGATCGTCTCGACCACAAACGCGCGGCCGCGGTGATCCCAGCCCACCTGGATCGGGTTGACGATGTCCGGCTCAGCCGCAAAAAGCGCCACCTCAAAGCCCGGCGGCACCTGAATCATCTTGGCGCTCTCCTCCGGTGACAGCGGCACCTGCGCCCGGGTGATCGGCTGCTTGCGCAGATAACCCGGCATGATCACCTCCTGCTCCTGCCGCACGGGCAACTGCAGCCGGGTGAGGCGGCCCATGGCCTCGGGACCCGCCGCCCATTGGATGCCCTTGATCAGCAGCTGGTGAAACGCGGGCTGACTCCACACCCGTTCGTCGTGCCCGGAAGCCGTGTAGAACACCCGGCCAGCACCCTGCGTGCGGATCCAAGTCCATGGCTCGTCGCCCCCGGCATGCCGGCGGACCTGCAACACCGTCCGGTCGCCAGCGTGGCGATCGTGGACATAGGTTTCATCCCAGGCCTCGAGGGGCGAAAGACCGTCCATCGTCAGGTGCTCTGGGCGGATTGTCGCCGGCGCAAATACCTCACCCCCGTGGCGCTGGAAACGCGCGCCGACCAGAGCGATGAAGGCCTCCGAATTTCCAAAGCAGGCCGAGGCGGAGTGCACCGGAATGAATCCTCGGCCGCTCTCGATATAACTGAAAAGCGCCCGCTCCTGCTCCGCCTCGATCCGCGGCCAGTTGCCGTAGAGGAGCACGGCGTCAAACTGCGCCAGGAACGCCGGCGTCAGGGCCTGCTCCAGGCTCTCGCTGTATGTCAGGTTGAGGCCCGCCGTGCCCGTCGCCTTTTTGAGTATGCGGTAACGCGAGATCGGATCATGTGCGGCGTGACTCGCGCTCGGCGAACCGAGGAAAAGCACCTCCAGCCGACGGGCGTCAGGCTTGGGATAGACCACCGGCGCGGCCGCAAACGCGGCCCCGCCGAAAAGGAAGGAGGCAAGAAACACGAACCAGATCAGGCGCATGAGCAGGAGGGGGGTAAACGGGGAACGGACGCCCTGCACTCTATCAGAACCCCCGTTGACACGATAGGAATGAGGCGCTCATTTCCGTGTATGCAATCGCCATCGCAGCGCGTCCGTCTGCAGGAAGCGTGGGCGCAAAAGCTACCGGCCGGACAGTTCCGGCAGTTATTCGAACATGCCGGTAGCATCCTGTTCTTCGCCAAGGACCTCGAGGGCCGGATCATGTACGCCAACACGGCCTTTGCCCGCCGGTGCGGCTTTGCCTCGGAGGCCGAGGTCGTGGGCCTGAGCGACGAAGACCTGTTTCCTCCGGCCCTCGCCGGCCACTACCGCGAGGGCGACCGCCGGGTGATCACCACGGGGCAGCCCATCCTCGGCATCATCGAGCTCTTCCCCAATTCCGCCGGCCGGCCCGAGTGGTGCGAAACGAACAAACTGCCCCTTCGTGATCACGAGGGACGCGTCTGCGGCATCTGCGGCACCGTAAAAAGCTACGAAGGCACCCGCGCCGCGATCCAGCCCTACCTCGATCTCGCGCCCGCGGCCGACCACCTCAAGGATCACTTCGCCGAGAAACTGGACGTCGAACACCTCGCGCAGCTGTCGCGTCTCTCGGTCCGGCAGTTCGAGCGGAAATTTCGCCATACCTTTCAGATGAACCCCCGGACTTACCTGATTCGGATGCGCGTCGCGATCGCCGCTGAGCTTCTGCGCACCACCGACCGGCGTCCAACCGAGATCGCCCTAGAGGTCGGGTTCTACGACCACAGCGATTTCTCCCGCCAGTTTCGCCGAGCGATGGGCATGCCCCCTACCACTTATCGTCGGCAGTATCTTGCGAATCCTTGAACCGCGGGTAGGCCGGGCCGGAGAAGCGGTCGTCGTAATCATACACCGCGAATGCACGGCTGCATCCTAGACCCCAGCGGCTTCGCCGTGGCATACTTCCGCCCCGTCCACCCCGCGCCGCGTTCTCGCGCTGCGCCCCCCTTCCCTGCCCCATGATCATCGGCGCCACCACTTGGCTCTGGGTTTCCCCGCTCACCACCGCCGCAGCGGAGGACCTCATTCCGCGCATCGCCCGGCTTGGCTTCGGCGCGGTCGAGCTTCCCTTGGAAGATCCCGCACTGCTGGACGCCCGGCGGATCCGCCAGCTGCTCGCTGACCACAATCTCAAGGGCTCCGCCTGCGGCGCATTCGGTCCGGGTCGCGATCTCACCCATCCGGATCCCAAGGTGCGCCGGTCCACCCTCGACTACATCGAGCGCTGCCTCGACTTCGCGGCGGTGATCGGGGCTCCCGCCGTCTGCGGTCCGCTCTACTCCGAGGTCGGCAAGCGCCGTTACCTCCCCGCCGCCCAGCGGCACGCCGAGTGGTCGCTCGCCGTGGAGGGCGTCCATGCGGCCTGCGTCACGGCCGCCGCCCGCGGCAAGCGCATCGCCATCGAACCCATCAATCGCTTCGAAACGGACCTTGTAAACTCGGTCGCCGACGGCGTCCGCTTTGCCCGCGACGTCGCCCACCCCGCCGCCGGTCTGATGATCGACAGCTTCCACCTGACGCTCGAGGAGGACAACCTGGAGGCGGCCGTCCGGGCCGCCGGCGACCTGCTGGTGAATGTCCAGGTCTCCGAGAACCAGCGTGGCGTGCCCGGGACCGGCCTGACCGATTGGTGCGCGCTGGCGCGCGGTCTCGCCGCGGTGAACTACACCGGGACGATCATCATTGAGAGCTTCACTCCCGAGAATCGGGATCTGGCCGCGGCCGTCTGCATCTGGAAGCGCCGTGTGCCCGATCAGGACACTTTCGCCCGGGAGGGCCTCGCCTTCCTCCAACGCACCTTCGCCCCCGCTCCACTCCATGAATGATCGCAAAATCAACGTCGCCATCATTGGCCTCGGCTTCGGCGCCGAGTTCATCCCGATCTACCAGGCCCACCCCCAGGCCCATCTGGCCGCCGTATGCCAGCGTTCC
>CAMAXB010000289.1 GCA_945862035.1 Opitutus sp. GAS368 | reverse complement strand
GCCAATGACCGGGGTCAGCGACCCCGGCTCCAGGAGCCTCCGCCATTGGACATTGCCCATTGGGCATTGGCCATTTCGTGAAGCCCGGAGGGCTTCACGATGATTGCCCACATCGTTCACTGGTCGCTGCACAACCGCTTCATAGTGATGGCGGGACTGCTGGCCGTCTGTGTGTGGGGCGTGCTTTCCGTGCGGGAGGTCCCGATCGACGCCATTCCGGATCTGTCGGAAAACCAAGTCATCGTCTACGCCGATTGGGCCGGACGTTCGCCGCAGGAGGTCGAGGATCAGATCACCTACCCGCTGAGCGTCTCCCTCCAGGGTCTTGCCGGGGTCAAGACCGTGCGGGCCACATCGATGTTCGGGTTTTCGTTTCTCACAGTCATCTTCGAGGACTCGGTCGAGACGTACTTCGCGCGCACCCGGGTGCTTGAACGGCTCAACTCTCTCGGCGATGTGCTGCCGGCGGGCGTGACCGCCCGGCTGGGCCCGGACGCCACGGGCCTCGGCTGGGTCTACCAGTACTATCTGCACGACGAATCAGGTACGCAAGATCTCGGCTCGCTCCGCACTCTGCAGGATACATTCATCCGCTACCAACTCGCGTCCGTTCCCGGCGTGGCCGAGGTCGCGAGTATCGGCGGATTCGTCCGGCAGTACCAAATCGAGGTCTCCTCGCAGAAGCTGCGGCAGTACGGCCTCACGCTGGGCCAGGTCATGTCGGCGGTCTCGGATGGAAACCTCAATGTTGGCGGCAAGACGCTCGAGGAGAATGGCGCGGAATTCGTGGTGCGCGGGGTCGGCCTGGTGCAGAGTGAGGCGGATATTGAGTCCATGGTTGTGCTCCCCCGCGACGGCACGCCGCTGTATGTGCGCGACGTGGCGACGGTGCGGATCGGCGGCGACTTCCGCCGCGGCGCGCTTGATGTCAACGGCCGGGAGGTGGTGGGTGGGATCGTGGTCATGCGCTACGGCGAGAACGCCTTCCGGGTGATCCAGGACGTGAAGGCCAAGCTCGCAGTGCTGACGCCAGGTCTCCCGGCGGGGGTGACCGTGAAGCCGTTCTATGACCGGAGCGACCTGATCTCGCGTGCGATCGCCACCCTGAAGGATGCGCTGATCGAGGAGATCATCCTCGTCACGCTCATGCACGTTTTCTTCCTCTGGCACTTCCGGAGCATCCTGATTGTCACCCTGCCCCTACCCGCCTCGATTCTCGTCTCGTTCATCCTGATGCGCCTGTTCGGGATTCCCTCGAACATCATGTCCCTGACGGGCATCGCGATTGCCATTGGCGTGCTGGTCGATGCGGGAATCGTGATGACGGAGAATGTCATCCGGCACTGCGAGCTTGAGGAGAAGCGGCTGCGCCGGCGCCTGGACGGGCCGGAGGTCTTTGCCCTCACGCTGACCGCCTGCCAGCAAATCGGGCGCCCCATGTTCTTTTCGATTCTGGTGGTGGTGCTGGCCTTTGTCCCGGTGTTCATGCTCACCGGGCAGGAGGGAAAGCTGTTTCACCCGCTGGCGTGGACCAAGGTCTTTGCCATCACGGGCGCCCTGGTCCTTGCGATCACTGCGGTGCCGGTGCTGTGCACCTTCTTTGTGCGCGGCCCCTTCCGGTCCGAGGATGAAAACATTCTGATGCGCTTCCTCCTGCGCTGCTACGATCCCTTCCTTAACTTCGCGCTACGGCGGCGGGCCGCGGTGCTGCTGCTGGCCGCGCTCCTGCTGGTCGCGAGCGTGGTGCTGGCTTTGGGGCTCCCCCAAGCGGTGAACGAACGCCTGCCCGGGACGATCGCCCGCCACACCCAGGGCTTTGGCCGCGAGTTCATGCCCACGCTGGAGGAAGGTTCCCTGCTCTTCATGCCGGTGCTGCTGCCCGCGACGTCCCTCAGCGAAGTGAAACGCATCATGTCCTGGCAGGACCGGGTGATGAGTGCCCATCCCGCCGTCGCGTCGGTAGCCGGAAAGCTGGGTCGCGCGGAGACCGCCACGGACCCGGCCCCGGTGGAGATGATCGAGACGACCATCATGTTGAAGCCGGAGGCGGAGTGGCCCGCCGGGACCACTAAGGCTTCGCTGGTGGCCGAGCTGTCGGCCCTGCTGACGCAGGTGCCCGGCTATGTTCCCGGTTTCCTCCAGCCGATCGAGAACCGAATCCTGATGACGAGCAACGGAATCCGCGCCCAAGTCGGGGTAAAAATCTTTGGCGACAATCTCGATGCCCTTCAGGCCAAGGCCTTCGAAGTCGAGCGCGTGGTCTCCCGCATTTCCGGAGCGGTGGGGGTTGCGCCCTCCCGGGTCCAGGGCAAACCCTATCTTGAGGTCGCGGTCCGCCGGGCGGACCTCGGGCGCTACGGGCTCAGTGTGCGCGAAGTCTATGATATCGTGGAAGCGGGGCTGGGGGGCATGACCGTGGGCACGACCATCAAGGGCCGCGAGCGCTGGCCGCTGCAGGTCCGGCTGGAGGAGGCGGATCGCGGAGACATTGAGCGCATTGGTGACCTCACGTTGACGACCCCCTCCGGCGCGGTGATCCCGCTGAGCCAGGTGGCGGATGTGCGCCGCACGATCGGGCCGAGCGAGATCACGTCGGAGAATGGGCGCCTGCGCGTGTTTGTTCAGGCCAACGTGAACGAACGCGACCTCGGAAGTTTCGTGGAGGAGATCCGTGAGCGGGTCGCGAGTGAGGTGCGCCTCGATCCCGGCATGACCATCGACTACTCCGGCCAGTACGAGAACCAGCTGCGCGCCCGCCGGACCCTGCTGATCGTGTTTCCCACGGTGTTCCTGATCATTTTCGGGGTCCTCGTGATCACGTTCCGCAGCGTGGCGGAGGCGGCCCACGTGATCCTGGCGGTGCCTTTTGCGCTGACGGGCGGCGTGCTCCTGCAATGGTGGATGGGCTTTAACTTCAGCGTCGCGGTCTGGGTCGGCTACATCGCGCTCTTCGGCACCGCGATTCAGACGGGCGTAGTGATGGTCGTCTATCTCGAGGAGGCGGTGACGCGCGCCCGCACGCGTCTCGGACGCGAGCTTACGCGCGAGGAATTGCTGGTGGCCGTACGCGAGGGGGCCCGCCTCCGTCTGCGGCCGAAGATCATGACCGTGGCCACGACGGTGGCCTCCCTGCTGCCCATCCTGTGGAGCAACCAGACAGGATCTGAAGTGATGCAGCCCCTGGCCGCACCGGTGGTCGGCGGCAGCATTTCCAGCCTGCTCCACATTCTCGTGGTGACTCCGGTGATCTTCGTTTGGCTGCACGGGCGGAAGCTCTCGGCTTGAGCCCGACCGCACGCGCAAGCTCTGGCGCAGTCACCGACCTTGGGCGACACGTTCCCTGCACGAACGAGCGGCGGGTCGAAGAGGACCGGGCCCGACCGATGTCCGGAAAACGGCGAATCAGTTCGAAGAAAAGCTCGTCCTAGTCGGTCTGCGTCTTCCCCGCGACCTCGCGCGCAGCGCTGAAGAGCGTTTCCTTGGTTCGCGCGGCGGGCCCGGCCTAATCAGCCGGCCCGCGTCCAGCGCCGCCTCCGCGTGGCGAAAGCCGAGGGAGATCGCGCGCTCGGTTTCGGGGGTGTGCCACACAGGAACCTCGGCGAGGCAGACCTGCGAAGGTCCGGCCGGTCCCTTCACAGCGTGGCCGTGGCCGCGGTGGCGCGAACCGGGCACAGAGGATTGCCTTGCCGATACCCGGAAGATGGCTTTGGCCAGATCGTGACATCTCGGTG
>CAMAXB010000288.1 GCA_945862035.1 Opitutus sp. GAS368 | reverse complement strand
GGACTGCATGATGGCGGCGAGTCCGTCTTGCTGGAGGCGCTGGACGAGGTCGGCGCGGTAGGCGGCGGCGTGGGCGCTGGCGTCCTGGCCGGCGGTGCCTTGCCAGACCCAGAGATGCGCCCAGCGGGTGGCCAGATCTTTGTGGCTTTTCGCCACGCCGGCGGAATTCCCGAGGATTTCCGAGAGCTTATCTTCCGCGGCATCGCCTGTAAGGCTGATGCCGCTTGCGGAGCTGAGACGGGCGGTGCCCCTGGCTCCGGCGAACTGTTTCTCGATGGTCCATTTTTCGCCGCCGCTCTCGAAGCAAAGGCGAACCTCGGGATTCCCTAGGTGGATTTTCGATCGCATCGAGCTCAGCAACTCACCGCCGGCGCGGTGGCGCATGAAGAGGGCGCGGTGGATGGCCTCGGCGAGGGTGCTCTTGCCGGTTTCGTTGGTGCCGCCGATGAGGTTGCGGGAGGGGTCGAAGTCGAGCGTGAGGTCGCGGTGGATGCGGTAGTTGCGGACGTTGAGGGAAAGAAGGCGCATGGAAGAGGGAAGGCTGGGATGAGGAAGGGTGAAGTGGGCCGGCCTGACGGTCCGGCCCGACCTTGTCGGAAGCCGCCTAGCGGAGGGCGGTGTGGAGCTGGCGGAGGGCGAGGTTGGCGGTTTCCGCGTCGGGGCCCTTGCTGAGGGCGATGAGTTTCGCGGCGACCGCGGAGACCAAGGGGTCGGCCTGGCGTTCGGCGAGGGCGCGGATTTCCTCGCTGGTCGGTGCGATGGCGACGCGGTCATCGATCTTCAAGCGGAGCAGGCGGGCGTGGAGCCCTTCGATGAGCTCGGCGAGCCGGCGGGAGGTCTCGATGCCGAGGATGCCGTCGAGCGAGAGCTTGAGCAGGCTGTCCTGGCCCCATTCGCCGATGTGCGCCGTGAGCGCACTTTGGAAGGCGTCGAAGCCATCGTCGGCGGTGAAACGGTGGGTGAACTCGTTCCAGCGGTAGCGGCCGGTCGCCACTTGGAGAACCCGCGGTGCCTCGCCGCGGGTGGCGGACACGACGAGGAGGTTGCCGGGGTCGTTGTTTGCGCCTTTGGGGAAGCGGTCGATTTCGGGGGTGCCGGAATACCATGCCTTGGGAGCGACCTGTTTGGTGCCGTGCCAATCGCCGAGCGCGATGTAGTCGATTTCCGCATCGGGCAGCCGGGCGAGGTCGATGCGGTTGAGGCCTTTGCTCTCCTCGTCCTCGTCGTCCTGGGTGGATTCGAAGCCTTGCACGCTGCCGTGGGTGAGCACGATGCGGGGGAGGTGGGAGGGGAAGGCGGGTTCGTCGAAGGCGCTGCGGATCCAGGCGGTGGGGTCGGCATTGTCCTGACGGCGCAGCAAGGGACCGGGGAAGATCACGGCCTGATCGAGGACGAGCGGCTGCGGGGTGAGCAGAACGTGCAGGTTGGGGGCGAGCTGGTCGCGTTGCTGGAGGAAGAAGGGCTGTTCCCAGAGGCTGCCTGGGCCGCCGTGGTCGTGGTTCCCGGGGATGACGACGACGGGCACGCCCATCTGCCCGATGGCTTCGCAGGCCATGGCCACGCTGGATTTCAGCGGGCTGGGGCTGTCGAAGAGGTCGCCGGCGACGAGAACGAAGGCCGCCTTATGTTGGCTGACGGCGGCGGCGATGCGCTTGAGGCATTCGAAGCGTTCCGCTTGGAGCCGGGCGCGCTTGGCGTCGTCCGTCACGCGGGCATAGGGCTTGCCGAGTTGCCAGTCGGCGGTGTGGAGGAAGGTGAGTGACATGATGGGAAAGGTGTTAGATCAACAGGGGAAGTTCATTCATCGGTGCAGACGGAGTCGTTCTATCAGCGTACGGAAATGATCTGGTTTTGGAGGATGCGGGTGAAGACGTCGGGCAGGTCGGAGGGGCTGATGTGGACCGCGGCGTTCGGGATGACCCTCCTGATGCCTTTGCTGACGAGTCCGAGTCCGTGGACACGGGTCCCGTCGGCGCGGATGGCGTCGAGAAGTGCGCGAGCCCTTTCTTCCTGCTGAGTCATCCCGTCGCTGAGAATCCAGAGATGACGGTGCCTCCGGGAGCATTGGCGAAGGATGTCAGCCGCGGCCAGCAGGGCGGGGCAGAGGAAGGTTCCCCCGACGGGCTCGAGCAGGCCCGCGAGGTTGGCGGGAATCTCCCGGTCGCGGGGACTCCCGGCGGATTGGAGGATTCTCATGTTACGATTGAACGAAATGATGGTCAGCGGAATGTCGATGCGGAGGCAGATCTCGCGGATCACGACCAGGGCGTCGAAGGTGGCCGCGGACTTTTTCCCTCGCATCGACCCGGAGGCATCGACCGCGACCACGAACGCGGGATCGGGCTGGGGATGGTGTTGGGTCCGTTGCCAGAGGCGATCGTAGTGACGGGGATCGGCTTCGCACTGCATGGCGACGCGGAGGTCGATGCGCTGGCCGGAGCTGTGGAATCGGCTGCGGCGATGCCGGAATCCTCCGGTGAGGAATCGCAGGAGAACCGCGGCACAGTCTTCGATCAATCGGCCATTGCGGGTGACGGCTTGCTCGTAGGTTTTGGAGGCCCCGCATGACAGTTCGGTCTCGTCGTCCCCGATGCAATCGAGCCGGCCCGAGTGGTTGACGATCGTGCTTCCCTGGGCGAAGCCGTTGATTTGTGCCTGGCGATTGGCGAGCTTGATGTCGTTCCAGGTGGGTTCGCTGTCCGGGTGTTCGAGCAGTTCGACGAAAGCGGGCGCGAGGTGTTGCCAGACGAGGGACCAGGCGTGGTGCTGGCGCATGCGGATCTCCCGTTCCTTCGGGGTGGGCGGCGCGTGACGGTCGGCGGACTCGTAGCAGAGCGAGACCGGGTGGTGTTGATAGGCGCGCGCGATCGTGGCGGGAACCTCGGCCCTTGCCGGGGGGAACGCGGCGGCGGCCTTTTGGAAGTGCGGCCAGATTCCATCGATCGCCGCGTCTGCGGCGGGGTGGAGCGTGAGGATGGGTGTGGGATTCCACCAGCGGTCGAGCAACCCCGAGAGGAAGGCGGCCGCCGGGTCTGATGCGACGCGGGCCGCGGTGCCCGGGCTCGCATGGCCGAGCAGATGGTTGTTGTAGAGGCGGATCCACGGAGCGCTGCCCGGGAAGCGTTGGATCAGCCAGTTTTCGATCCGGCAGTCCTCGACGACATTGAGCAGGTAACGGAGCCAACCGGTATTCCGCTCGGGCGGGACGATGTCGCCGAGGCGGGTGATGGCGGCGTGGGCGGACTCGTGCAGGATGAGGCCGCGGCAATAGTCGGGCGGCCGCAGTTCGAGGTCGTCGGGATTCGTGGTGATCACGCGGGTGGCCCAGTTGAAGGACCACGGGCAGCCTTCGTCGCCGGTGCGGACGATGATTTCCGGTTGCGACGAGGCGAGCGCGGCGAGGGACTGGAGTTCTTCGAGCAAGGGCGGGCGAGGTGGAAGTGAGGGGATGGGGCGGACTGGATTTCAGGCGAGGCCGGCGGCCCGGGCGTGGGAGTGGATTGCCTTCCGGTCGGCGGCGTCGGGGTAGCGGCCGGTGTAGATCCGTTCGACCGCGTTCGCGAGGGCCTCCCGCGGACTGGTCGGGCCAGAGGTAAGCTGGGACTGCCAGAGCTGGAGGGTGGCCAGGAGATTGCGGCGGGTGAAACTGTCGCGTTCACGCCGGTGGCGGCCGAGTCCCGGGCTGCTGCCTTGGGGGTCGGCGGCCTTGCCGACCGTGGTGTGAAAATGCGCGATGTGGGGCAGGAGG
>CAMAXB010000287.1 GCA_945862035.1 Opitutus sp. GAS368 | reverse complement strand
AAGGACGTGCCGGTGAACATCGACGCCCTGACGGCTGATTTCCTCGAGGACCTTGGCCTTCGTTCGGCCGACGACGCGGCCGAGTTTGTCGCCAACGTTTTTGCGCTGCCGATCATGGAGAACGACAACCACAAGGGAAATTTCTCCTTCCGCGGACTCAGCCAGGCCAACAACGTCAGCCGGAATTATTTCCGCTGGTACATCCCGTCGGACACCTACAACGTCGAGCGCATCGATTTCGGCAAGGGGTCCAACTCGCTGATCTTTGGGGAGGTTGAACCGGGTGGTCAGGGCGCGGTGTTCACCAAGCGACCCCTCTTCAAAAACTTTGGCGAGGTGCAGGCCAACGTCACGAACGAGGGCGCCTACCGCTTCCAAGTCGATTTAAACCGCCGCCTCAGCGACACGATAGCCTTTCGCTTTAACGGCGTGCGCCGGATGCAGCGGACGTTTCAGGATGCCTCGGACTACAGGTTCGAGGGTGAGACTTTTGCCCTCGCCTGGCAGCCCCGGAAGGAGACTTCCCTTCGGCTCGAATACGAACAGGGCGAATACCAGAATACCCGGGGCCTGGCGGGTATCCTGGTGCGGGAGCAGTCGGCGCGGGGGCGCGGCTTCACCGGCACCGCCTCGGGCGCAATTTATACCTCGGATGGCACCTGGATAATCCAGGCGGCGCAGCCGGCGATTGACCGGGCCAACGCCAATTCGACCGCGGGTGGACTGCTTTCGCTGATCGAGGGCAGCTACGTCGACGTGCAGATGCGCAATGCCGCGGGAGTGATCGTCGGGACCAAGCGCATCAACGGCCTGCCAAAGCACTACAATCTCCGTGGTGCCTTCGACCTGCACGGCCGGCCGTACCGCAGCATCTCCGCTACCGTTGAGCACAAGCTCGGCCCCGTGAGCGCCGAGCTGGCCTACAATTACCAGACCCAACAGGAGGAACGGAACGACAACAATTTCAGTGAAATCAATGTGGATGTCGCCGGCCGGCCCTACATGGACGCAAACCTCGACCGAAAATGGTTCAGGAACGACGTCCACGCCTTCCGCGGCTCCGCCGTTTACAATTTCGACAAAATCAAGGGCATGGAACAGGTGATCGTCGCCGGGGCCGAGTACCGCGAGGACCAGACGCTCAACCTCCGCTGGCAGTATTTTAACACCAAGAACGTCGAGAACGGTACCGCAACCGCGCTCAACCAAGCCACCGACCGCGGCCGCCTCCGGGTTTACCTTGATGACCCGGCGTTTTATTCGCGCGGTCTCTTCGAGCGGATGAGACCGGAAAACCTTCCTGCCACCAACTTGGTTCAAATGGTGCCGCTGCGGTTTTTCGCCGCCGGAACATCGGCGGCCGATGGCACTTCATGGCAGCAGTCGTATGCCGGTTCGCTTTCGGCCAGCGGCCGCTATTTCGGAGGTCGCTTGCAGTCGCTCCTTGGCGTGCGCCGCGACTGGGGTCGCGTCTGGGATTACCAGGCGCTCCGCAAGGAAGGATTCTGGAAGGAGGATATCGCTCCCCCCAACCGGAAAGACGCCCTTCCCGGCGAGTACTTGCAGAACATACCCCAGCGCCTCGCGCGCAACAGTTTCACCGCCGGCCTCACCTTCGCGCTCAACCGCGACATCAACCTCTACACGGTCTATTCAGAATCATTCCGCTTCCAGGATTTTCGGACCTTTGACCGGGTGCAGATGGGCCCGGTCGAAGGCTCGACCAAGGAGATCGGGCTGAAGGGGAGCCTGTGGGGTGGGAAGATCGGCTTTACGTTCGGCGCGTTCGACATCGATCGCGATAACGTGAGGCTCAGCTGGAACAATATCGTGGGCTTTACGGGCGACCAGACCGAGGACCTGATGAACCCGAACAACATCCTGCCGGGTGCCCCGGGCTACAAGTTTCGCGAACCGGGCTCCGCCAGCGCCTCGCGCAATTATGTGGCCACCGAAAAGTCCAGGGGCGCTGATCTCACCCTGCTGGCAAACCCAACGAGAAACCTGCAGCTGCGCTTCACCTTCGCCTACACCGATGTCTTCAGCCAGCCGGACTTGAAGTCTTTCCGCGACTATTACGCCGCCGCCGCGAAACGTGGGGACGAAAGCCCGACCCTCCTTTCCGACGCCAAACTGCTGCTCGACACGCTCGATATCCAGGGGGGCGCCACCGGCGCCCGGGCTTCCCCGTGGTCCATCAGCTGGGTGGCCGATTACACCTTTACCCGCGAATCTCGGCGGCTGCTCAGCGGTGTCCGGGCGGGGGTCAATGGCAGCTGGCGCGATGACTATCTCCTCGGGGTGCCCAACGGCCAGAAAATGGTCGGCGGAGCCACGCACCTGGTGAACGCCTACCTCATGCGCGACCAAAAGATTTGGGGCCGGCAGGTGCGGATCCGGGCCGGGGTCAAGGGACTGGTTGAACTGGAAAACGGCGAAGTTCGGAAGTTCGGCTTCTCGACGCTGGCCAACGGCACGAACGTCTACAATTACGCCTACGTCATGCCGCCGCAATTCGACCTCACGGTTACAGTGAGATTCTGATCGTGCGAACCCGCCCCTGGCCACGCCCTGTTGGCAGTGGAAGCGCCATGGCTCGCGTTTCGCGCGGCTGGCTTGCGCTCCTGCTGGCCTTCGCGGCCGGCTGGGGCGCGTCGGTTGCGGCGGCGGCCGCCCGCAGCCCCAACGTGCTGTTCATCGTCGTCGATGATTTGAACACCTCCCTCGGCTGCTACGGCAACCCGGCGGTAAAGTCGCCCGCGATCGATCGGCTCGCGGCGCGGGGTGTGCGCTTTGACCGCGCCTACTGCCAGTATCCGTTGTGCAATCCGAGCCGCGTGTCGTTCCTCAGCGGCATTCGGCCAGAGTCCACGGGCGTCTATGTCTTGACCACCGCGGCTCGCACCGCGCTGCCGAACGCGGTCTTGTTGCCGCAGTTTTTCCGGGAGCGGGGATATTTTTCCGGGGGCGCCGGCAAGGTTTTTCACAATAACCGCGTGAACGACGCCACTTCCTGGGACTTCTACGAGGACGGTGAAGGGGCGGACCCGCAGGAAAAGGCGGCGATCAGCTCGCGCTACGGCGGCGGCGACGGCCGGCCGGCGTGGCACGAACTCGACGGCGACGGCAGCCAGACGCGCGACGGGCTCAACACCAGCACGATTGTCCGCCTCATGCAGGAGCGAACGGCCGCGGGCGCACCGTTCTTCCTCGCGGCCGGGTTCCACAAGCCCCACCTGCCATGGACGGCCCCGCGGCGTTTCTTCGATCTTTATCCCGGGGGCAGTGTGGTGGCCCCGGCCGAGCCCGCAATGAGCCTCGTGCCCGCCGTGGCTTTGCAGACTGAACTCTCCGGTTTTGAGCAGCCGGCTTCGCGCGCGGATGCGATGCGCGGTTACTATGCCTGCATTTCCTTCACGGATCACCAGATCGGCCTGCTGCTCGACGAACTCGATCGCCTCCGTCTCTGGGAAAGCACCGTCGTCGTGCTGCTTAGCGACAACGGCTTCCACCTGGGCGACCACGGGGGCATGTGGTCCAAGCTGAGCGCCTTCGATGCCGCCACTCGCGTCCCCCTGATTTTCGCCGGGGCGGGCGTCCCCGCTGGCCGGGTGGTGCGGGATCCGGTTGAGCTGATTGATATTTATCCCACCCTGGCCGGCCTCTGCGGTTTTGACGTCCCATCGGGCCTGCACGGCAAGTCGCTGGTGTCTCTGATGCGGGGTGCCGCCGCCGGCCCGGCCCATGCCTTCAGCATCGTTGG